>NZ_JBGMNJ010000007.1:0-231395 GCF_051336815.1 Pantoea sp. C2G6 | reverse complement strand
GACTTGCATGTGTTAGGCCTGCCGCCAGCGTTCAATCTGAGCCATGATCAAACTCTTCAATTTAAGTTTGATTTGCTTAAACAAGTTAAGCGGTGCTCATCTGTAAAACGTCATAATGAATTTCATTATGTGTTCACTCGTGAGGCTTTGATATTTTTTTGCGTCCGGAGACGCTGATATCAATCCTGCGAGTGCCCACACAGATTGTCTGATAAATTGTTAAAGAGCAGTGCGAACAGTGCGTTAGCGTCCTGTCGCGAGGTGGCGTATATTACGCTTTCCTCCTTCAGAGTCAACCTCTTTTTCAGAAGTTTTTCTCCGGCGGGTCAGTTTCCTGAACCTCCCAACACCGTATTCCGTAAACCGGTTTGCCGTGTCAGTGGAGGCGCATTATAGGGAACGCTTCAGATAGCGCAAGTGCAAATTCAGACTTTTTTGCTGTTCGTCTGAAATTTGCACAAAAGCGCCGTTTTACCCCTGTTTAATCCGTCCCGGTAGCGCAGCCAGGCTATCAATGACCCAGTCAGCTGCCGCTTCTCCTTCCGCCGTCACCGGCTTACCGCTGCGCACCAGCACTTTCCTGCCGACACCAGCAGCCTGACCCGCCAGCATATCTTCCAGCTTGTCACCCACCATATAAGAGGTGGCCATATCAATATCCAGTTCTTGCTGAGCGGTAAGCAGCATACCCGGATGAGGTTTCCGGCAGTCACACTCCTGACGGAACTCTGCTACGGTTGCCTCAGGATGATGTGGACAGAAATAGATGCCATCCAGATCAACGTCACGATCGGCCAGCGACCAGTCCATCCACTCTGTCAGGCGCATGAACGTATCTTCAGTAAACATGCCGCGCGCAATACCTGACTGGTTAGTCACCACAACCAAAGCAAACCCCATCGCCTTGAGTTGTTGCAGCGCCTCAATAGTGCCGTCAATAAACTGAAAGTCATCTATCTCATGGACATAGCCATGATCAACGTTGAGGGTGCCATCACGATCAAGAAAAATGGCTGGGACTTTATTCGCCACGTAGAAACTCCTGCTATAAAAATTGCCGATCAGTATCGCATGATTGCTATAAAAGGGAGAATGCCAGATTGAATCACTTCCATTGATTTAGACGTCTGGATGCCTTAACATCCATTCAGCTTTTACCGCAGAGAGAATGCGGCAGCCTCTCACACCACGGACAACGCAACACGATAATAAATAACACAATGATTAAACTTGAAAATATAACTAAGGTGTTCCAGCAGGGCACACGTACTATCCCGGCGTTAACTGACGTCAGCCTGCACGTGCCCGCCGGACAGATTTATGGCGTCATCGGCGCTTCCGGTGCAGGTAAAAGTACCTTGATTCGTTGCGTTAACCTGCTGGAACGTCCTACATCGGGCCGGGTGCTGGTTGATGGCACCGACCTGACTGCACTCAATGAACGTCAGCTGACCCAGGCGCGCCGTCAGATTGGCATGATCTTCCAGCACTTCAACCTGATGAACTCCCGCACCGTTGCCGGTAACGTCTCGCTGCCGCTGGAGCTGGGCAACCTCTCCCGCGATCAGATTAAAGCGCGCGTGACAGAACTGCTGGAACTGGTCGGCCTCTCCGATAAGCACGATGCCTGGCCCGCTAACCTGTCGGGCGGTCAGAAGCAGCGCGTCGCCATCGCCCGCGCTCTGGCCAGCAATCCAAAAGTATTACTCTGCGATGAAGCCACCAGCGCCCTCGATCCTGCCACGACCCGCTCGATTCTGGAACTGCTGAAGGATATTAACCGGCGACTCGGGCTGACGATTCTGCTGATCACCCATGAGATGGACGTCGTGAAACGCATCTGCGACCAGGTTGCGGTGATAAGTCAGGGTGAGCTGATTGAAAAAGATAGCGTCAGCGAAGTCTTTTCACACCCTAAAACGCCCCTGGCGCAGCAGTTTATTCAGTCGACCCTGCATCTGGATATACCGGATGATTACCAGCAGCGTCTTTCTGCCACCGCGGCTGAAAACACCGTGCCTCTGCTGCGACTGGAATTCACCGGTAAATCGGTGGATGCGCCGCTGCTTTCTGAAGCGGCCCGCCGCTACAACGTGAATAACAATATTATCAGTGCCCAGATGGATTACGCCGGAGGCGTGAAGTTCGGCATCATGCTGGCTGAAATGCATGGCACAGAAAGCGATACCCGCGAGGCGATCGCCTGGCTGAAGGAGAATCATGTGAAAGTAGAGGTATTAGGTTATGTCTGAGGCGATGATGTGGTTGCTGGGACGGGGCGTATGGGAAACGCTGATGATGACCTTTGTCTCTGGCTTTTTCGGTTTTGTGCTGGGTCTGCCGGTGGGCGTTCTGCTCTATGTCACCCGTCCGGGACAGATTTTGCAGAATCAGGGCCTCTATCGGGTGCTTTCCGCGCTGGTGAATATTTTCCGCTCCATTCCTTTTATTATCTTACTGGTCTGGATGATTCCTTTTACCCGCGTCGTAGTCGGCACCTCGATTGGGTTACAGGCCGCCATCGTGCCGTTAACCGTCGGCGCCGCCCCTTTTATTGCGCGTATGGTTGAAAATGCGCTGCTGGAGCTGCCCACCGGCTTAATTGAAGCCTCACGCGCCATGGGTGCCACGCCGATGCAGATTATCCGTAAGGTCCTGCTGCCGGAGGCGATGCCTGGCCTGGTCAACGCGGCGACCATTACGCTGATCACCCTGGTGGGTTACTCAGCGATGGGAGGCGCGGTCGGTGCCGGTGGTCTGGGCCAGATCGGTTATCAGTATGGTTATATCGGTTATAACGCCACCGTGATGAATACGGTATTAGTGTTGTTAGTGGTTTTGGTGTATCTCATTCAATTCTGTGGTGACCGCATCGTCCGTGCGGTGTCCCATAAGTAAGCCAGCAATATCACAATATTAAGGAAAGGATATGTCTTTCAGATTTAAAAAAATTGCCGCTGTGGGTGCACTGATTGGCGCGATTGCGCTGGCAGGATGCGATCAAAAAGAGAAAGATCCTAACCACATCAAAGTGGGCGTGATTGTCGGCGCTGAGCAGCAGGTCGCTGAAGCGGCGCAGAAAGTTGCGAAAGAGAAATATGGTCTGGACGTGGAGCTGGTCACTTTCAACGACTACGTGCTGCCAAACGAAGCGCTGAGCAAAGGCGATATTGACGTCAACGCCTTCCAGCACAAACCTTATCTGGATCAGCAGATCAAAGATCGTGGTTACAAGCTGGTGTCAGTGGGTAACTCTTTTGTCTACCCTATCGCGGGCTATTCGAAAAAGATTAAGTCTCTGGATGAGTTACAGGATGGTGCGCAGGTCGCGATTCCAAACGATCCGACCAACCTGGGTCGTACCCTGCTGCTGTTGCAGAAAGTGGGCCTGATCAAACTGAAGGATGGCGTGGGCCTGCTGCCGACCTCGCTGGATATTATTGAGAATCCTAAGCATCTGAAAATCGTTGAGCTGGAAGCGCCACAGCTGCCACGCTCACTGGACGATCAGCAGATTGCCCTGGCGGTAATCAACACCACTTACGCCAGCCAGATCGGCCTGACGCCCGCTAAAGATGGCATTTTCGTCGAAGATAAAGATTCACCTTATGTGAACCTGATCGTGGCGCGTGAAGACAATAAAGATGCGGAAAACGTGAAGAAATTCGTTAAGGCTTATCAGTCTGACGAAGTTTACGCAGAAGCTAACAAAGTCTTTAACGGCGGCGCGGTTAAAGGCTGGTAATTTAGTCTTTCATCATCCCCAGGGGCGGCGCTATGCCGCCCTTTCTGTTACCGGGCCCCCCTGCCCGACTTGTTATTTATTCTGGTCCTTGTTTCAATAACGCCACTTTTAGAAACCTGAGGATGTTGCCATGCGTTTTTTACCGCTCTGCTTGTTAGCATTGATGCTGACAGGGTGTGTTCATGAGTATCACCCGATAAGCAGCGCACCCTCTCGTCCGCAGCCATCCAGTGAACCGACCCGTAAGCCAGCGACCCGCCCGGCCCCGGTTAAGCTTTACACCGATGCGGCCGATCTGGTCAGCAAACCGTTCCGCGATCTGGGTGAAGTCTCCGCGGAAGATTGTCAGATCAGCAATCAGAACTCCCCCGCCAACATCGCCACCGCCCGCAAGCGCTTGCAGGTCAGAGCGTCGCAGATGAAAGCCAATGCGGTGCTGCTGCATAAGTGTGAGATCGTGACAGGCACGCCAGGCTGCTATCGGCAGGCGGTATGTCAGGGATCGGCCTTGAAAGTCAGTAATCAATGAGTGAATTCGCCTTCACGCAGATCGGGGTTATTCGCTCTCCGTGGAAAGAGAAGTTCGCCGTGCCGCGCCAGCCCGGACTGGTGCAGGATGGCGGCGGCGAGCTGCATCTGCTGACGCCTTACAATCAGCCGGAAGCCGTCCGTGGGCTGGAAGCCTTTAGCCATCTCTGGCTGCTGTTTGTCTTTCATCAGACGATGGCCGGTGGCTGGCGTCCCACCGTGCGTCCGCCCCGGCTGGGCGGCAATGCGCGCATGGGCGTCTTTGCGACCCGCTCGACCTTCCGGCCAAATCCGATTGGCATGTCACTGGTTGAGCTAAAAGGCATTCATATTGAAAAGCAGCAGGTGATCCTGCAACTCGGCAGTCTGGACCTGGTGGATGGCACGCCCGTCGTTGACATCAAACCTTACCTGCCCTTTGCCGAGGCGCTGCCCGAGGCGCAGGCAGGTTTTGCCCAGGCACCACCGGCAGCCGATATGCCGGTCCGCTTCTCCGACCTGGCGCAGCAGCAGCTGCAACAGCTGGCGCACTACCCCAATCTGGCTCGCTTTATTCGCGAAGTGCTGGCGCAGGATCCCCGCCCCGCTTACCGTAAGGGCGAAACGCAAAACCGGGAATATGCCGCCTGGCTGATGGATTTTAATGTCCGCTGGCGCATCGACGATGCCGGTACGGAAGTGATGGCCATCGACCCGCGTTAAAACCCGCTTTTGAGGCGGTGATCTCACTGGTACACTAGCCGCCAGCAAAATTCTGTCTGTGACTTTCCGATCAACTGGAATCGTAATCAATGCGTACTACTCAATATCTGCTCTCTACTCAGAAAGAGACGCCTTCCGATGCTGAAGTGATCAGCCATCAGCTGATGCTGCGCGCCGGAATGATCCGCAAACTGGCTTCTGGCCTCTATACCTGGTTACCGACCGGGGTGCGCGTGCTGAAAAAAGTCGAAAACATCGTGCGCGAAGAGATGAACAACGCGGGCGCGGTTGAGATTTTAATGCCGGTGGTGCAACCCGCCGACCTGTGGCAGGAGAGCGGTCGCTGGGAGGAGTATGGCCCGGAGCTGCTGCGTATCGCCGATCGCAGCGAACGTCCGTTTGTGCTGGGTCCGACGCATGAAGAGGTGGTCACTGACCTGATCCGCAACGAGCTAAGCTCTTATAAGCAGCTGCCGCTTAACCTCTATCAGATCCAGACCAAATTCCGTGATGAAGTGCGTCCACGTTTCGGCGTGATGCGTTCGCGTGAGTTCATCATGAAAGACGCTTACTCGTTCCACGTTTCGCAGGAGTCATTGCAGGAAACCTACGATGCGATGTACCGCGCCTACAGCCAGATCTTCAGCCGCATGGGCCTGGATTTCCGTGCCGTGCAGGCCGATACCGGCTCGATTGGTGGCAGCGCATCCCATGAGTTCCAGGTACTGGCGCAGAGTGGCGAAGATGATGTGATCTTCTCCAGCGAATCGGATTACGCCGCCAACATCGAGCTGGCGGAAGCGGTCGCGCCCGCCGGTGAACGTGCCGCGCCATCGCAGGCGATGCAGCTGGTCGAGACGCCAGACGCAAAAACCATCGCGGAGCTGGTTGAGCAATTTAACGTGCCTGTTGAAAAAACAGTGAAAACGCTGATTGTGAAAGGTGCCGCAGAGAGTGGCCATGCGCTGGTTGCGCTGCTGGTGCGCGGCGATCATCAGCTCAATGAGATCAAAGCGGAGAAATCAGCGATCGTTGCTTCGCCGCTGGTGTTCGCCACCGAAGAAGAGATCCGCGCCGCAGTGGGTGCCGGTCCGGGTTCAATCGGTCCGGTCGGTCTGAATATGCCGATCATTGCTGACCGTACCGTGGCGAAGATGAGCGACTTCAGCGCCGGGGCTAACGTCGATGGTAAGCACTACTTCGGCATTAACTGGGAGCGCGATCTGCCGCTGGCCAGCGTCGCGGATATTCGTAACGTGGTCGAAGGTGATTTAAGCCCGGATGGCAAAGGCACCTTGCAGATTAAACGCGGCATCGAAGTGGGCCACATTTTCCAGCTCGGCACCAAATATTCTGATGCGCTGAAAGCCTCCGTTCAGGGCGAAGATGGCCGCAACCAGGTGATGAGCATGGGCTGCTACGGCATCGGTATCACCCGCGTTGTCGCGGCCGCCATTGAGCAGAACCATGACGAGCGCGGCATCATCTGGCCAGCCGCGCTGGCACCGTTCGAAGTGGCGATTCTGCCGATGAATATGCAGAAATCGTTCCGCGTTAAAGAGCTGGCGGAAGAGCTGTATGCCACACTGCGCGCCAAAGGCGTTGACGTCATTCTGGATGATCGCAAAGAGCGTCCGGGCGTGATGTTCGCTGATATGGAGCTGATTGGTGTGCCACATACCATCGTGATTGGCGACCGCAATCTCGACAATCAGGAGATTGAATATAAAGCGCGTCGTGCCGGTGAGAAGCAGATGATTAAGCAGGATGAAATCGTTGAATTCCTGCTGAAGGCACTGGATAAGTAAGTTCGTCGCGTTAGTCAAAGCGGGCTGAATCTGGCCGCAACGGATGAGTTCATCGCGAAGGGAACTGGGTCAGAAGAGGAAAGCGTCCCGCGCCAGGGACGGCGCGGGCCGAGCGGCCATGGATGGCTTTAGCGACTTTCCGATCTGACCCTGTTTTCTGAGCAGGCTCGATCTCTTCGCCGCTTGCCCCTGACGTTGTAAGCACTCAAAGGCCCCGCTTGCGGGGCTTTTTTTATTGCACCTTGCCGCGCATCGATTTGGTCGTACTGCGGCGTGATTTTCCTTCCAGCCGACGCTCTTTTGACGCGCGGGTCGGCCGCGTGGCGCGCCGCACTTTTTCAACCGTACTCAGTTCCCGGATCAAATTAACCAGACGCTGTAACGCGGCCTCACGGTTCATCTCCTGGCTGCGGTACTCCTGCGCCTTGATCACCACCACTCCTTCAGCGGTAATCAGATGATGGCTGGCCGTCAGCAACCGCTCTTTATAAAACGCGGGCAGCGAAGAGGCCGCAATATCGAAGCGCAGATGAATGGCCGTACTGGCTTTATTCACATGCTGTCCACCCGCCCCCTGGGCGCGGATCGCCGTCAGCTCAATTTCACTCTCCGGGATCTCAACCGTGCGTGACAGCATAATCATCTGCCACCTTCCCGTCTCACCATCACCTTTACTTCTGATAACCTGTTCATCAAATTAACCTTTTGTGCTCCAACTCTTTCCGCGCCAGCCAGCGGAATCTGTCACTTTAGCAGTGATTGGCGTAGTGATCCTGCTTTACGCGGGCTGATTTCCTGCAAATGGCTATGATATAGTCGCCAGTTAACCAGGGTATTTACGCTCTGCCGAAGGGGGTCATGTGCAAAATTATTGTGAGTTAGTTCGCCGGAAATATGCCGAAATTGGCAGCGGGGATTTAGGTTACATACCCGATGCGATTGGCTGCGCATTGAAGGCGCTTGATGATATTGCCGCAAATAGTGAGCTAAACTCTTCTGTCAGGGAACAGGCGGCCTGGGCCGCTGCTAACTTATTGGTGAGCGACTATGTTGATAAATGAAGCGTACCAACCCATCAATTGCGATGATTACGATAATCTGGAACTCGCCTGCCAAAACCACTGGATGCTGTCGCTGGAAATGAAAGATGGCGAGCAGCTTAAGGCAAAAGCCAAAGAGATCTTTTCACGCAAGAACGTGGAATACCTGGCTATCGATCTTTCGGGTGAAAATCGTGAGCTACGTCTTGACCATATCGCCAGCTTCACCCATCCCGAGCTGGGCACGGTAGTGGTCAGCGCAGAGTAATCTACGCATGCCGGGCGGGACTTTCCCGCCCTCTCCGTCTCAGGGCTGTAGCGAACCGTAGTACGCCGCTAAATCCGCCATATCGCTATCACTTAATCCCGCCACAAACGCTTTCATCACCTCAGCCTGACCGCCGCTGCGTTCACCTTTTTTATAGGCCTGCAAAGCCTGTTGCAGATAAGCTGCATGCTGCCCGGCCAGATTGGGATAAACCGGCACCGCTGCTTTTCCTGCCGCGCCATGACAGGCCATACAGCTGCCCGCCTTCTGCGCGCCACGCTCAGCATCCCCCGCCGCCCAGACCGGCAGCGCGGTAGCCAGTAAGCAGGCTACGATCCACTTGTTCATTGTTGTTCTCCTGTGCCGGATGCTGGCTGCCAGACCGCCTGCCAGCCCTCGCCATCACCCGCCGCTCCGTCGCCGGTGATAAACAGGCCCGGCGAACCGATCAGCGTCTGATTGTAAAAAATTAACGGCAGCCGTTCGCGCTGCCACGGAGGTACCTGCAACTCCTGCCACACTTTTTTCACTTCCCGGCTGCCGGTGCGCCCCGCCAGATGTACGCGGCCCTGTATATGAAACCGCACGCTGACCTGCTCATCCGGCCGAGGATAGCGCAGCAGACTCTGCGCCTGGCTGGCGAACAGCACCCCGGAGTGGTGCGGTAGCACCAGCGGCTGCCGCAGATCGGGCCACGCCAGCTGGATACCGCGCAGCGAGCTAAGCGGCGGCAGCCAATAGAGTCGCTGACGATAACGACGCACTTCAGCCGCCCCCAACCGCAGCTGCGGCTGGGCATCTTCCCGGCTCGCCATCACTTCATCGCGGATACGGTTCAGGGCATCACGCGACGGCATGACGCCCCCCTGCGCGGCGATCCAGCGACGAAGCAGCGCATTGGCGCGCGCCTCGCTCATCGTCAACAAGGGCGGAAAATGTAAACTGCCGTCGGGCTGGATCAGCGCGGCCAGCTGATCGGCCAGTAGCTCATCCAGTAACTGCTCCTGCTCACGGCATAATGCCGCACTGCGGGCCGTCGCCTCAGCAAAATGGGGCCAGCGCTGACAGAGTTCAGGCAGCAGCCGCTGGCGCAGAAAGTTACGGTCGTAGCGCAGATCCTGATTGCTCTCATCCTCGATCCACGCCAGCTGCCAGTGCCGGGCGTACTGCTCCAGCGACTGCCGGGAGTGATGAAGTAGCGGGCGTAACAGGCGATGCGCCCCCAGTGCGCGGGCGTGCGGCATCGCAGCTAATCCCGCCGGACCGCTGCCGCGCTTCAGCGCCAGTAAAAAGGTTTCACACTGATCGTCAAGATGCTGCGCGGTAAGCAACACCTCGCCGGGCTGAAGTGACGCGCTCAGCGCCTGGTAGCGGGCGGTACGGGCTGCCGCTTCAACTCCGCTGTTACTGCCGTCAACAGTGACGCGCAGTACCTCACACGAGAGCTGCCACTGCTGGCAGAGCGCCACGCAATGGGCCGCCCAGCGATCGGCATTCGGGCTGAGCCCATGATGAACATGCAGTGCCCGCAGGCGTGACTGAGGATGCTGCTGCTGCCAGCGCCAGAGCTGATGCAGCAGCACGGTGGAATCGAGTCCGCCGCTGAACGCAACCACCAGCGCGGCATCCGGTTGCAGCAGTGAGTCAAAAGCGGGCAAAGACATAACAGAATCCACAAAACCGGGCCGCCGGATGCGACCCGCAGAGGGCGCTATTTTACGCCTGATAAAGCTCAAGCGGCAAACCGTCTGGATCGGCAAAGAAAGTACAGGGCTTACCGGTCAGTTCATCGATGCGGATGGGCTCGCACTCGACCCCTTTTTCGGCCAGCGTTGCGACCGCTGCCGCCACGTCAGGCACGGTAAACGCCAGATGACGTAACCCACAGGCTTCCGGGTGGCTGACCCGGTCGGGCGGCTCGGGAAAAGAGAACAGCTCAATGGTATAGCGACCCTGTAAAGCGAGATCGCCTTTCCACGAATCGCGCGCTTCGCGGTAATATTCCCCAAGCAGAGTGAAGCCCAGCACATCGCAATAGAACGCTTTGCTGCGCTGATAGTCTGAGGCGATGATAGCGATGTGGTGAATAGCGTTTAACTGCAACATATCGATTCCTTAATGCGGGCAAAGCGCCTGCGTTATGCCGGCACTCCGCCACTGACAATGGATAAACGTTTAAACGGATGGCTCTTTCAGTACCCGCACGCGATACTCGCCCTCTTCCGTCAGCGTGGCGCCGTGAATATCGGTCTCGAAGCCCGGATAGTGTCGGCCAATGCTGCACAGCATCAGCAGAAAATCGAGCACCGCGCGGCTCTGTTCAGTAATCATCTCGCCCGGCATCACCAGCGGCACGCCCGGTGGATAGGGCAGTATCATGTTCGCCGAGACGCGCCCGACCAGTTCACTGATCTCCACCGTTTCGAGATTGCCTTTTACCTGCTGCTGAAACGCCTGGTAAGGGGTCATCTTCATTTCCGGCAGCACGTCGAACGCCTGCAACATTAAACGCGGCAGATCGTGATGACGGATCAGCTGATGGATCCCCTGCGCCAGCGTCTGAATCCGCATATTACGGTAGAAGTCGGGATCTTCCGCATAGAGATCCGGCAGCATGTTCTTTACCCGCAGGTTGAGATCGTAGGCGCGTTTGAACTCGGTCAGGCCGCGCAGCACGCTCATCGCTTTGGTTTTGTCGATGCCAATGCTGAACAGGAACAGCAGGTTATAGGGGCCGGTTTTCTCCACCACGATACCGCGCTCATCGAGAAACTTCGCCACCAGCGCCGCCGGGATCCCCTCTTCCGCCATCTCACCCAGCTCGCTCATGCCCGGTGTCAGAATGGTCACTTTGATCGGATCGAGATACATGTGATCGCGATCGGCCTGGGTGAATCCGTGCCACTCTTCTTCGCCGGGCTGGATCGGCCAGCATTGCGCTTCGTCGATCTGTTCCGGCTGCCAGATGTCAAAGAACCAGCTGTCGGACTCTTCGCGCAGGCGCTGGATCTCACGCCGGAAGTGCAGCGCGCGTTCCACCGAGCGATTGATCAGCCGCTTCCCCGGATTGCCGCGCAGCATCGCGGCGGCCGTTTCGATAGAGGAGACGATGGCGTAATTGGGCGAAGTGGTGGTGTGCATCATATAGGCTTCGTTAAACGTCTGTTCGTTGTAGTCGCCTTTAATGTGGATCAACGATGCCTGGGAAAAGGCAGCCAGCAGTTTGTGCGTGGATTGCGTTTCATAGACCACTTTGCCCGGCACTCGCTCGCCGCTCATACCGCTTTTTCCGGCGTAGATCGGATGGAAATTGGTGTAGGGCACCCAGGCCGAATCGAAATGAATCGACGGCACATCCAGCGTCTCTTTGATGTACCGGGTGTTGTAGAGCAGCCCGTCATAAGTAGAGTTGGTGATCACCGCATGAACCGGCCAGCTGGCGCGTTCGGTGGTCGCGACCTTCTGCGTAATGCTCTCGCGGGTGAACTCTCGCTGCGGAATACCGCCGAGAATACCCAGCGCATTGCGGGTCGGCTTCAGCCAGAGAGGGATCAGGTCACTCATCATCAGCAGGTGGGTGAGCGATTTATGGCAGTTACGATCGATCAGCACCGTGCTGCCCGCCGGTGCCGCGTACATACCCACAATTTTGTTGGAGGTCGAGGTGCCGTTGGTCACCATATAGCTCTGCTCGGCTCCAAAGGTGCGGGCGATATACTCCTCTGCTTCAAGATGCGGGCCGGTGTGATCCAGCAGCGAACCGAGTTCCGTCACCGAGATGGAGATGTCCGATTTCAGGGTGTTGGCACCGAAGAAGTCATAGAACAGGCAGCCGACCGGGCTCTTCTGAAAGGCGGTGCCCGCCATATGGCCCGGCGTACAGAAGGTGTACTTCCCCTCTTTCACATAGGTGAACAGCGCTTTGGTCAGCGGCGGCGTAATGTGATCGAGATAGTCGTCGGTATACTGCCGGATATGCAGCGCGATGTCGTCCGCGGCATTCAGCGCATACTCAAAAAAGTGCAGCGGCATACGCATCTCATTGATGCTGATGTCCATCTGTGAATGGGTGTTGATAAACGCATAGAGCGGCAGGTATTCGTTGAGCTGATTAATCTCCCCACACAGCTCAGGACTGTTGTGCGCATCCCAGTCGAAGATAACGCCGCTGATGCGCGGATTGTGTTCAATCAGTTTCAGCAGGTCGTCACTGTTTTTCGGATAGAGCAGCTGAAAGCCTTGCAGGTTCAGCGCCGCGTCGAGTTCGCGTAACGGCTCATCTTTGTAAAACACGCCGTGCGCGCCCATGATCGCCAGAATATTCAATGCCCTTCTCCCTCATTATTGTGGAACCGAACAAGCATATACGCTAACTCCCGGAAGGTGTAGCAAGCGGGCAAAGAGATGGCGGCGAACGCAGCAGCAAGGAGAGCGGGGTTAAACGGCGGGCATAAAAAAAGCGGACCGGAGTCCGCTTTAATTGATGAGGCTAAATCAGGCGTAGCCGTAGCTCATCAGGCGCTGATAACGACGATCAAGCAGCTCTTCCGTGCTCAATCCATCCAGCTCGGCCAGATCGGCCAGCAGCTGCTGCTTCAGGGACTGCGCCATATCGACCGGACGGCGATGCGCGCCACCCAGCGGCTCCGGGATCACCGAGTCAATCAGCTTCAGCTCTTTCAGACGGTGCGCGGTAATGCCCATCGCTTCGGCGGCCAGCGGCGCTTTATCGGCGCTTTTCCACAGAATCGAAGCACAGCCTTCTGGCGAGATCACTGAATAGGTGCTGTATTGCAGCATATTCACTTTATCGCCCACGCCAATCGCCAGCGCACCACCTGAACCGCCTTCCCCGATCACCGTACAGATCACCGGTACTTTCAGGCCAGACATTTCACGCAGGTTGCGGGCAATGGCTTCAGACTGCCCACGCTCTTCCGCACCCACGCCCGGATAGGCACCCGGCGTGTCGATGAAGGTAATAATCGGCATGTTGAAACGTTCAGCCATCTCCATCAGGCGCAGCGCTTTGCGATAGCCCTCCGGTGCGGGCATGCCGAAGTTACGGCGAATTTTCTCTTTGGTTTCACGGCCTTTCTGGTGCCCGATGATCATCACCGGACGTCCATCAAGACGTGCAATCCCGCCAACAATCGCTTTGTCATCCGCATAAGCGCGGTCGCCCGCCAGCTCATCGAAATCGTCGAAAGCGTTACGCACATAGTCAAAGGTATAAGGACGCAAAGGATGGCGCGCCAGTTGAGCGATCTGCCATGCGCCTAAATCGGCGAAGATTTTACGGGTCAGCTCAACGCTTTTCTCACGCAGACGCTGAACTTCTTCATCCAGATTAACGTGTTTATCATCCTGACGACCAATCGAGGTCAGCGAATCGATCTTCGCTTCCAGTTCTGCAATTGGCTGTTCAAAATCCAGGTAATTAAGACTCATAATGTTCCTGTTCTAGTCAAACTCCAGTTCCACCTGCTCCGATCCAATCAACGAGCGCAGATCGTTAAGTAAACGATCGCTGGGCGAAATGCGCCACGCTGCACCAAAGCGCAGCTTCGCTCGCGCGTCGGCTCTCTGATAGTAGAGATGCACCGGAATGGTCCCTGATCGATGGGGCTCAAGGGACTGACGGAGTCGGTTTAATAGCTGGTCATCAATTTGCCTGTCCGTCAGCGAGATAGCAAGTCCGCGCGCGTATTTTTCGCGAGCTTCGTCGATGTCCATAACTTCACGGGCAGTCATTTTAAGGCCGCCACTGAAGTCATCAAAGCTGACCTGTCCACTGACGATCAGGATTCGGTCTTTCTCCAGCAGCTGCTGGTATTTATCTAACGCATCGGTAAATAACATCACCTCAAGACGACCAGAGCGATCGTCCAGAGTACAGATACCAATTCGGTTGCCGCGCTTGGTGACCATTACCCGCGCGGCTATCACCAGACCGGCCGCAACGGTAATTTTCCCCCGGTCGGTCGGATGCATATCTTTCAGCCGTACCCCGCCAACGTAACGCTCAATTTCTTTCAGATACTGATTAATCGGATGGCCGGTAAGGTATAACCCCAGCGTCTCCCGCTCGCCATCCAGCTGCACCTGCTCAGGCCACGGCGTGACGCTGGCGTAGGATTTCTCCACCTGCTCCGGCTCTTCCGCCAGCACGCCAAACATATCCGCCTGACCAATCGCTTCCGCTTTCGCGTGCTGGTCGGCCGCTTTTAACGCATCACTGAGCGAACTCATCAGTGCGGCGCGGTGCGGTCCCAGGCGATCAAACGCCCCGGACATGATCAGTTTCTCCATCACCCGACGGTTGATCTTTTTGGTATCGGTCCGGGCGCAGAGATCAAACAGCTCGCGGAAATAACCGCCTTCGTTACGCGCATCGATGATCGCTTCGATCGGGCCTTCACCCACGCCTTTAATCGCGCCGATGCCATAAACAATCTCGCCCGCATCATTGACGTGGAACGGATAGAGGCCGGAGTTAATGTCGGGCGGCAACACCTTCAGCCCCATCCGCCAGCACTCATCGACCAGCCCCACCACTTTCTCGGTATTATCCATATCGGCGGTCATCACCGCCGCCATAAATTCGGCCGGATAGTGGGCTTTCAGCCACAGGGTCTGATAGGAGACCAGCGCATAGGCCGCAGAGTGTGACTTGTTAAAGCCATAACCTGCAAATTTTTCTACCAGATCGAAGATCTTCATCGACAGTTCGCCGTCGATGCCCATCTTTTCCGCCCCGTCGCGGAACACCGACCGCTGCTTGGCCATCTCTTCCGGTTTCTTTTTACCCATGGCACGACGCAGCATATCTGCGCCGCCGAGGGTATAACCGGAGAGCACCTGGGCGATCTGCATCACCTGTTCCTGATAGAGGATGATGCCGTAGGTCGGCTCCAGCACCGGTTTCAGGCTTTCGTGCTGCCACTGAATATCGGGATAGGAGATCGCTTCACGGCCATGTTTACGGTCAATAAAGTTATCGACCATGCCCGATTGCAGCGGACCGGGACGGAACAGCGCCACCAGCGCGATCATATCTTCAAAGCAGTCGGGCTTCAGGCGCTTGATCAGATCTTTCATGCCACGCGATTCCAGCTGGAACACCGCTGTGGTTTCCGAGCGCTGTAGCATGTCGAAACTTTTCTTATCATCCAGCGGGATAGAGGCGATGTCGATCGGCTCCAGCCCCTGCTTTGCCCGGCGCGGATTGATCATCTTCAGCGCCCAGTCGATGATGGTCAGGGTACGCAGCCCCAGGAAGTCGAACTTCACCAGCCCGGCATATTCCACATCATTTTTATCAAACTGGGTAACCGGGAACTGACCGTTTTCATCGCAGTAGAGCGGCGCGAAGTCAGTGATCTTTGTTGGCGCGATCACCACACCACCGGCGTGTTTACCGGCGTTGCGCGTCACCCCTTCCAGCTTGCGCGCCATATCAATCAGCGCCTTAACCTCTTCATCTGCCTCATACATGGCGGGCAGCTGCGGTTCAGCAATAAAGGCTTTTTCCAGCGTCATGCCGGGATCGGGCGGGATCAGTTTTGAGATGCGGTCAACAAAGCCGTAAGGATGACCCAGCACGCGGCCCACGTCACGGATCACCGCTTTGGCCGCCATGGTACCGAAGGTGATGATCTGCGAAACCGCCTCACGTCCATACATATCCGCGACGTGTTCAATCACCTGATCGCGCTTCTCCATGCAGAAGTCGACGTCGAAGTCGGGCATCGAGACACGTTCCGGGTTCAGGAAACGTTCGAACAGCAGGTCAAATTCCAGCGGATCAATATCGGTAATTTTCAGCGCATAGGCGACCAGTGAACCGGCACCGGAACCTCGTCCCGGACCGACCGGGACCCCGTTATCCTTCGACCACTGGATAAACTCCATGACGATCAGGAAGTAGCCGGGAAAGCCCATCTGGTTAATAACGTTGAGTTCGATCTCAAGGCGTTCATCATATTCCGGGCGCTTCTCCGCCCGTTCGGCTTCGTCCGGGAACAGGAAGACCAGTCGCTCCTCCAGTCCCTCGCGGGATTTGACCACCAGGTAGTCTTCGGTGGTCATGTCACCGGTCGGGAACTGAGGCAGGAAGTACTCGCCCAGCCGCACCGTGACGTTACAGCGCTTAGCAATCTCTACGCTGTTTTCCAGCGCTTCCGGGATGTCCGAGAACAGCTCGCACATCTCCGCTTCGCTGCGCATATATTGCTGAGGACTGTAGTTGCGCGGACGCTTGGGATCGTCCAGCGTATAACCATCATGAATGGCGACGCGGATCTCATGCGCGTCGAAATCCTCTTCATTGATGAAGCAGACTTCATTGGTGGCGACCACCGGGATACCCTCTGCAATCGCCAGCTCAACCGCCGCGTGCAGATAGCTCTCTTCATCCTGACGGCCGGTACGTACCAGCTCAAGATAGTAATGATCGGGGAAATGTTGCTGATAGAAGGCGAGGCACTGCGAAACCAGACCGCTGTTACCGCGCAGCAGGCTGCGTCCCACGTCACCACGTCGCCCGCCCGACAGCAGGATCAGTCCCTCTTTTAACTCCACCAGCCAGTCACGATCGATGGTCGGACCGGCCACGCCGTAGCCACGCTGATAGGCGCGGGAGATCAGCAGCGTCAGGTTCTGATAACCGGTATCGCTGGCGGCCAGCACGGTCAGCTGGGTCAGTTCATCCCCCATCAGCTCGCTGGCGACGTTGAAATCTGCGCCAATAATCGGTTTGATCCCGGCGCTGTGGGCGCTGCCATAGAATTTAACCAGACCACACAGGTTGGTGAAGTCGGTAATGGCGATTGCCGGCATGCCGAGTGCAGCCGCCTTTTTGACCAGCGGCCCGGTTTTCGCCAGGCCATCCACCATCGAATAGTCGCTATGGACATGCAGATGTATAAAACGGGGTTCAGCCATATCAGTTTCCGGTTAGAACAGCGTCAGGCTATTAAAGCGTAAGGGTCTGGCGGGCAGCCAGCACGTCAGCATCGATCAGCGCATTGCGTACGGGCGCAAAACTGCGACGATGGTGCGGGGTGGCGCCATGTTGCATCAGTTTTTCCATGTGCAGCGCGGTGGGATAACCTTTGTGCTGGGCAAAGCCATACTGCGGAAACAGCAGGTCCAGTTCGGCCATCTCACGGTCGCGCGACACTTTGGCGATAATCGAGGCGGCGCTGATCTCCGCGACCAGGCTATCACCTTTGACCACCGCCTGCGATGGCATCGGCAGTGGCGGACAACGATTACCGTCAATCAGCACATAATCGGGCTGGAGGCTCAGGCCAGCCACGGCGCGCTGCATCGCCAGCATGGTGGCGTGCAGGATATTAAGCTGGTCAATCTCTTCCGGTTCCGCCCGGCCAAGACTCCACGCCAGCGCCTTCTCTTTAATTTCGTCATAGAGCGCCAGCCGGCGCTTCTCTGACAACTTCTTGGAGTCAGCCAGGCCGGTAATCGGGTTCGCCGGGTCGAGGATCACCGCGGCGGTCACGACCGCGCCAACCAGCGGTCCGCGACCCACTTCGTCTACACCGGCAATCAGCCTGGCGGCAGGATAGATAAAATCAGGCATTCACCAGCTCCAGCACCGCATCCGCCGCTTGCTCATCGGCGTTCCAGCGGATCTGTTGATGTAATTCATGAAACGTATGCAGCAATGTGTCGCGCTCAGGTCCGGCATGTAGCAGCGGATCTAACGCCGCCGACAGCGCCTCTGGCTGACACTCATCCTGCAATAACTCTTTGACCAGTTCGCGTCCTGCCAGCAGATTAGGCAGTGACACGTAGGGGGTTTTCACCAGCCGCTTTGCCAGCCAGAAGGTTGAGGGCTTCATACGATACCCCACCACCATCGGGCATTTTGCCAGCATACATTCCAGCGCGGCAGTGCCTGACGCCAGCAATGCGGCGTCGCTCGCAATCATCGCTTCGCGTCCCTGACCATCCAGCAGATGCATTGGCAGCTCAGGGGCGACTTCCGCTTTAATTTTCTCAAACTGCTCGCGGCGACGGGCGTTAACCAGCGGTACCACAATCTCCAGCGCCGGATAGTGACGGCGCAGCAGCTGGGCGGTTTTAAGGAAATCGGCACTGAGCATTTCCACTTCCGCGCTGCGGCTACCGGGCAGCAGGGCCAGGCAGAGCGCGTCATCGGCAATGCCCAGATGACGGCGGGCGGCCAGCTTATCGGGTTGCAGCGGCATCGCATCGGCCATGGTATGGCCGATAAAGCGGCAGGGAACGTTATAGCGATCGTAAAAGGCTTTTTCAAACGGCAGGAACGCCAGCACCAGATCGGTGTTGCGGCCAATCTTAAAGACGCGCTTCTGTCGCCACGCCCAGACCGAGGGGCTGACATAGTGAACGGTACGAATGCCTGCGCGTTTCAGATTACCTTCGAGGGTAATATTAAAATCGGGCGCATCAATGCCGACAAAGATGTCGGGCCGCAGTTCGCTAAAGCGCCGGGTGAGATCGCGGCGAATCTTCAGCAGGCGTCCGAGGCGACCCAGCACCTCCACGATGCCCATTACCGCCAGCTCTTCCATCTCATACCAGGCTTCACACCCTTCCGCCTGCATCAGCGGACCAGCCACGCCAACAAAGCGCGCGTCAGGATGGCGCGCTTTTAACGCACGGATTAAGCCTGCACCAAGAATATCGCCGGAGGTTTCTCCGGCGACCAGGGCAATCGTCAGGGGACGCGCTGACATGGATTAACGAATCAATCCACGGGTTGAACGGGCGAAGAAGTCGTAGAAAGGCTGCACTTCGCTATGCTGCGCGGCGATGGCTTCAATCTCCGGCTTCACTTCGTCCAGCGTTCTGCCGCTGCGATAAAGCAGCTTGTAAGCATTACGGATGGCGTGCAGCGACTCTTTACTGAAGCCACGACGCTTAAGACCTTCGATGTTGATCCCGAACGGCGTCGCGTGGTTCCCCTGCGCAATCACGTAAGGCGGCACATCCTGCGCCACACCGGAACAGCCGCCCACCATCACATGTGCGCCAATGGTGCACCACTGATGTACCGCGGTCATGCCACCGATAATAGCGAAATCATCGACCGTCACATGACCACCCAGCGTGGCGTTGTTAGCGAAGATACAACGATTGCCGATCACGCAGTCATGCGCGATGTGCACATTCACCATCAGCAGATTATCGCTGCCAACAGTGGTGACATGGCCACCCTGGGTGGTGCCGCGATGAATGGTCACGCTTTCACGAATACGGTTGCGATCGCCGATCTCAACCCGTGTTGGCTCACCGGCATATTTCAGATCCTGATTCACTTCGCCGATAGAGGCGAACTGGTAGATCTGATTATCTTTACCGATACGTGTGTGGCCATTCACCACCACGTGTGACTTCAGTACCGTTCCTTCACCGATCTCAACATTCGCTCCGATAAAGCAGAACGGGCCAATGTGAACGTTAGCGCCAATGATGGCGCCCTCTTCAATGACGGAACTCGGATGGATAGTGGCGGTTGGATCAATCACGAATTATGCCTCCCGGCTACGGGCACACATCATGGTCGCTTCACAAACGATTTTACCGTCGACAGTCGCCACGCCTTTAAAGCGGGTCAGACCACGGCGGGTTTTCTCGAAAGTCACTTCCATGATCATTTGATCGCCTGGTACCACAGGACGCTTGAAGCGGGCACTGTCGATACCGGCAAAGTAGTAAAGTTCGCCTGGCTCCAGTTTACCTACGCTTTTAAACGCCAGAATACCGGTGGCCTGCGCCATCGCTTCCAGAATCAGAACGCCAGGAAAAATCGGTTTACCAGGGAAATGCCCCTGGAAAAACGGTTCGTTAACAGAAACGTTCTTCACTGCGCGCAGGTATTTGTGCTCTTCAAATTCCAGTACACGGTCTACCAGCAGAAAGGGGTAACGGTGCGGCAGCAGCTCTAAAATCTCTTCAATTTTCAGAGTATGAGTTTCAGTAGTCAAAATACTCTTCCTGTCCTAAAAATTTGATGACATCAATAACACGGCCTGCACCGATCAAAATGATCTTCCGCAGGCCGCAAATAGGTTCTGTGGCGCCGGGCTTCCCTGCTTAACATTTTTATTATGAAAGCCGGTCAGTTTTGGGATGGCGATCAGTCGTCTTTACCGACCTTGCGCTCGATGGCTTTTAAGCGTTTGCTCATGTCATCGATGTTCATCACCAGCGCTGCAGTTTTGCGCCAGGTTTTGTTGGGTTGCAGCGGAATGCCTGATGAATAAACCCCAGGCTCTGTGATCGGTCGCATGACCATGCCCATACCGGTCACGGTCACTTTGTCACAGATTTCCATATGGCCGTTAATGACGCTGGCACCGCCAATCATACAGTAACGCCCAATTTTCAGACTACCCGCCATGATCACACCGCCTGCAACCGCGGTATTGTCACCAATAACCACGTTGTGGGCGATCTGGCACTGGTTGTCTATGATAACACCATTGCCGATCAGAGTGTTATCCAGCGCGCCGCGATCGATGGTGGTGCAGGCACCTATTTCGACACGATCGCCGATAATCACCGCACCTAACTGCGGGATTTTCACCCAGTTACCGCGATCGTTGGCGTAACCGAAACCATCAGAACCGATTACGGTGCCGGATTGAATCAGACAATCCTTGCCGATTTCGATCTCATGATAGACAGAGACATTGGCCCAGAGACGGGTCCCGCTGCCGATCCGGGTTTTCTTGCCGACAAAGCAGCCCGCACCGATCACCACGTTGTCGCCCAGCTCCACATCCGCTTCGATCACCGCATTAGCGCCGATGGCCACATTGGCACCAAGTCGGGCGGAGGGGTCAATCACCGCGCTGGGGGCGATGTTCTGCGCCGGTTGTGGCGTGGTATCAAGCAGTTGTGCCATACGCGCATAGGTCAGGTAGGGATTTTTCACTACCAGGGCTGCGGTATTGCACCACTCCAGATCCGCTTCCGTCAGCACCACGGCTGAGGCCTTTATCAGGGCGAGCTGCTCGCGGTAACGGCTGTTTGCAAGAAAAGTGATTTGGCCAGTTGTGGCGGATTGCATAGAAGCAATGCCGGAGATGACGATATCGCCATCTCCGTGCAATTCTGCATCCAACTGCTGGGCTAAATCAGCCAGTCGAATAGATGACATGAATTATTTAACCTGTTTCAGCACGTCAGCCGTGATGTCTTTTGCGTTTGATGCATAAGCCACCGCGTTAGCGTCGATGACGACGTCATAACCATCGCTGTCAGCGACTTTCTTAACGGCATCCTGAATACGGCTCAGCAGTTTGTTACGCTCTTCCATCTGGCGACGGCGATTATCCTGCTCAAACGCCTGGGCTTTTGAAGAGAAAGCTTCACGCTGAGACATGACATCTTTTTCCATGCGGCTGCGCTCGCTGGCCTTCATGGTCGAACCGTCACGCTGCAAACGCTGCATTTTGGTTTGCAGATCGCGTTCCTGGCTCTGCAACTCAGTTGCACGACCTTTGAACTCGTTTTCCAGCTGTTTAGCAACAGTCGCACGTTGCGGTAACTGTTGGAAAATGCTGGACACGTTTACCACTGCAATTTTGTCAGCAGCCTGAACACCAGCGGAAACCGCTAAAGCAAGACCCAGACCTGCGGCACACAACAACTTTTTCACTATAAACTCCTTACCATCAACGTTTGTGTCAGCGACACAGTGTTTGCCCCGAACAGCACCAGGTGCTGCCCGGCGGCAATACTTCAGCTATGCATCCTTGCTCAGAACATTACCAGGTTTTACCAATGTTAAACTGGAACTGCTCTGACTTGTCTCCATCGACTTTCTTCACTGGCTGGGCGTAAGAGAACACCAGCGGGCCGAGCGGTGACATCCACTGCAACGCAACACCGCTTGATACGCGGATATTGTTAGGATCGCTGTAGTCAGGAATGCCCGCCGCGCGCGTTTCCGCGGTATTTTCCCAATGGGTATCCCACGCGGTACCGGCATCGACAAACACCGAGGTACGGACCGAGTTAGCATACTTCTCGCTCAGGAACGGCGTTGGCGTGATCAGCTCCAGGCTGGCAATCGCCATGGCGTTACCGCCCACCGCATCGTCAGACTTACAGATGCCATTAGGATCGGCGATTCGGCAGTTTGACGAGTTGTTATTGTAGTAAGCCGCCTTAGGACCAATGGTGTTGGACTGGAAGCCGCGAACGGTACTTGAACCACCGGCGTAGAAGTTCTCGTAGAACGGCATCTCTTTGCCGCCGAGTCCATCGCCATAGCCGACACGACCACGGCCTAACAGCACCCAGGTACGATCCTGGTTAATCGGCACATACTGCTGGGTGTCCAGCGTGGCCTTATAGAAGCTGTTATCCGAGCCCGGAATCGTCACCTTACCGTTCAGGTTGGTACGGTTACCCGAGGTCGGGAAGAAGCCGCGGTCCAGGGTGTTGTAAGTCCAGCCGTAGTTAAAGGTGAAGTCATCTGCGGAGAAATCACCCCGGTCATTAAGCTGCTGCGGCTTGCCGACCGAATCGAGATAACGCCACATCGCAACCTGCGGTTGCATGTTTGACAGGTCATTGTGGACATAGCCCAGACCGACACGCAGGGTGTTGTTTTCGTTAATCGGGAAGCCAAGCGTGCCGTCCAGACCATAACTTTTGTTGGTATAGTCAGAAAGGTCCGCATCATCCGCTTTAAAGTCGTTATAGAACAGACGACCACCCAGACTCACACCATCAACGGTGAAGTAAGGGTCAGTCAGCGAGAACTCAGCATAGGTCTGGTAGTCGTTTTTGGTGCCGCTGATGCCCACGGTATTACCGGTGCCCAGCCAGTTATCCTGGGTGACGCCAACCTGGAAGCTCACACCACTTTCGGTGCCGTAGCCGACGCCGAAGTTGAAGGTCCCGGTGTTACGCTCTTTAACCTTGTAGACCACGTCAACCTGGTCAGGTGAGCCCGGTACACGCTGCGTATCCACATCAACGGTTTCGAAGTAACCGGTACGATTCAGACGCTCTTTGCCCTGCTCAACCAGATCGCTGCCCAGCCACGCGCCTTCCATCTGACGCATTTCGCGACGCAACACCGAATCTTTCGAGGTGTCATTGCCTTCGAAACGAACGTTACGGACGTAGTAGCGGTTACCGGCATCGACATTGATATGCAGTTTTACGGTTTTATCCGCATCGTTAATTTCTGGCTGACTGACTACGCGCGGGTAAGCATAACCGTAGCGGCCCAGCAGTTTCTTGATGTCATCTTCCATTTTCGTGACTTTAGCGCCGTTATAGAGCTCGCCTGCCGGAATTTTGGTCAGATGTTCAATTTCTGCGGAATGGCCTGCCATGCTGCCATTGACGATCACGCCAGCGATTTTGTACTGGTCGCCTTCAGTGACGTTGACCGTGATGTAGATGCCCTTCTTATCCGGCGTCAGGCTGACCTGGGTCGAATCGATGTTAAAGCGGGCATAACCGCGATCGAGATAGAAGCTGCGCAGGGTTTCAAGGTCGCCTGCCAGTTTCTGTTTCTGATATTTACGATCGCCGACCACGTTCCACCACGGCACTTCATCGCGCAGCTGGAAACGGGAGATCAGTTCATCGGAGCTGAAGGCTTTGTTACCGACGATGTTGATCTGCTGAATTTTGGCAGAGACACCTTCAGTAAAGACCAGCTTCAGATCGACACGGTTACGCGGCAGTGGCGTCACCACGGCTTTCACGTTAGCGGTATATTTACCGACGCTGTAGTAGAAATCCTCAAGTCCCTTCTCGATAGAAGAGATGGTAGTACGGTCCAGCGCTTCGCCGACCCGGACGCCGGAGGCTTCAAGGTTTTGTTTGAGCTGATCCTCTTTCACCGCTTTGTTACCGGTGAAGGTAATGCTGGCAATGGTAGGACGTTCTTTGACCTGGACAATCAGCGTTGTACCGTCTCGCAGGACCTGAACATCCTCAAAGTTGCCAGTAGCGAACAGCGAGCGAATGGTATTTCTGACATCATCGTCATTCACCGTATCGCCAACCCGTACTGGCATGCTCAGCAGAGCCGCGCCGACGGCGACTCGCTGCAGCCCTTCGAAATGAATATCCTTCACCACGAAATCGTCTGCACCGTAAACGGTGGCGCTGCTAAACAGCAGCGACGCTATGAGCAACTTTTTCATCGCCATCGTTATTATGCGTTTTCCTAACACATCCCTCGAATGTCCGCGTTTCCGCGATTACAGACGTGAGAAATCATTGAAAAGTGCAAGCCCCATTAACAGCACCAGTAAAATCGAACCGATGCGGTAACTAAAGTCCTGAACTCGCTCGGACACCGGTCCACCCTTGATCTTTTCGATCGCCAGGAAGAGCAAGTGCCCACCATCTAAAACCGGCAGAGGGAACAGGTTGATGATGCCCAGGTTGACGCTAATCAACGCCAGAAACATCAGGTAGTAAATCAACCCATACTCCGCTGACAACCCCGCACCCTGCGCAATCGAAATTGGCCCGCTCAGGTTGTTCAGCTTCACATCGCCGGTTATTAACTTGCCCAGCATAGAAACGGTGAGCTTCATCAGTTGCCAGGTTTTTACACTGGCCTCGCCGATAGCCGCAAACGCGCCATACTGTCTTACCGTCTTATACTCTTCCGGCAGCGGAACAATGCGCGGAATCACGCCCGCAAAGCCCGCTTTACTGCCAGCTTTCGCTTCTGGCGTCATCGTCAGCGCGATTGAGTCACCGCCGCGATCCACCTCAAGCGCCATGCTTTTGCCGGGGTTATCCCGGACCTGAGTGACAAACGTCTGCCACTGCGCTAATGGCTGACCATCGACTTTAACGATCCTGTCGCCTGCTTGCAAACCGGCTTCACTGGCTGGCGAGTTCGCCTGGACTTCTGCCAGCGTGGTCTCAATCTGCGGACCCCGCGGCCGGATACCCAACGCGACCACCGGATCCTGCTTATCTGGCTCAAACTGCCAGTTGCGCAAATCCAGCTGTTTCTGTTGAGTGGCGTCTTCACCAAAACGCGCCACGGTTAAGGTGGTCGCGTTGTCACCGATTTTGCCGACCAGCGCCATACGCACAGCATCCCAGTCAGGCGTTTCGATACCGTCAACCGCCTTTAGTTCCATGCCGGGCGCAATTTGCGCTTCCGCAGCGACCGAACCGTTTAAAATTTCACCAACCACCGGGCGTACGCCGGGAACGCCGTGGATAAACACAACCCAGTAAGCAAAGATGGCGAAGAGGAAATTGGCGATGGGACCGGCGGCGATGATGGAGGCGCGTTGCCAGACAGCTTTGTTGTTAAACGCCTGATGGCGCAGTTCGGCCGGTACGCTCTCAACCCGTTCATCGAGCATTTTAACGTAGCCGCCGAGCGGGATAAGGGCGAGGACAAATTCGGTGCCGTGACGATCGCGACGCTGCCACAGCGACTTACCGAAGCCAATGGAAAAGCGCTCGACCCTGACACCACAGCGGCGAGCGACCCAGAAATGGCCAAACTCATGAACGGTAATCAGTACGCCCAGCGCAACGATAAAGGCGACAAAACTCCAGAGTATGCTCAACATCTTTGCCTGTCCTTAAAGGGTGCGAAACACCAGCAGCAATAAACAGGCAAACACCGGCACAGCCGCAGTCAGACTATCAATGCGATCGAGAATGCCACCGTGGCCGGGGATCAGATTACCGCTATCTTTGATGCCCGCTTCCCGTTTGAACATGCTCTCGGTGAGATCGCCCAGCACCGAGGCCAGCGTAGCGATCACCGCGCAGATCACCAGGGTCACCGGGGAAACCGTCAGCGGAGCCAGGGTGGCGAACAGCAGCGCAATCAGCGCCGAGGAGACCAGGCCGCCGAGAAAGCCTTCCCAGGTTTTGCCCGGCGAAACCTTTGGTGCCAGCTTGTGCTTACCGAACAGTTTGCCAAACATATAGGCTCCCGAATCCGCGCCCCACACCAGCAGCATCACAAACAGCAGCCACCAGGCGCCTGCGAAGTGATCGCTGTCGTAGTGATACTGGCGCAGCGCCATCATGCCCCAGAAAAAGGGCACCAGCGTTAACACGCCAAACAGCAGGCGAAGTGGACGCGAGTGACGCCAGAAGGCGGCAGAAGCGGGATAGGAGATCACCAACAGCAGCGCAACGACCCACCACACCAGCGACGCCCAGAGCGATGTCGCGACCTGTGGCAGATGCACATCATGTTGATAAGGTGGCAGTGTAAACAGCATCAGCGCCAGCAGCAGCCCACAGAGCACGGCCAGCCAGATGCGTTGTTGCCGGGACGCCATCCCAGCCAGTTGCCCCCATTCCCAGGCAGCCAGCATGCAGATAACGATAGTGGTAATTGCAAAGCCAACAGGCGGTAACCAGAACAGTGCAGCTATTACCAGCGGAATTAATATCAACGCGGTAATCAGACGAGACTTCAGCAAAGGTTACCCCCAGATTGCTCAGGCGCCGCCTGGTGCAGCGCCGCCAAAACGACGCTCCCGCAGAGAGAATGCATTCAGTGCACCTTCAAAAACGTTTTCATCGAAATCCGGCCAGAGCACATCGGTAAAATAGAATTCAGCATAGGCAATCTGCCACAGCAGGAAGTTGCTAATCCGATGCTCTCCCCCGGTCCTTATCACTAAATCCACTGGCGCCAGCTCATGCATGCAGAGCTGCGACGTCAGGCTCTCTTCGGTAATCTGGTCAGGACGTAATAAACCTTCCTGAACCTGTTCAGCCAGTTTTTTCACGCCTTCGATAATATCCCAGCGGCCGCCATAGTTGGCGGCAATGTTGAGCGTCAGCCCATCATTATTTTCGGTCAGCGCCTCAGAGCGGCGAATACGCTCCTGAATGCGAGGACTAAAACGACTGGTATCGCCGATGACACGCAAACGAACATTGTGTTTGTGCAGGCTCTTTACTTCACTGTCGAGCGCCCAGACAAACAACTCCATTAATGCGGTGACTTCCTGCGCCGGACGGCTCCAGTTTTCGCTACTGAAGGCGTACAGCGTCAGGGCTTCGAGATGATTACTGACGGCAAAGCTGACCGCGCGGCGCACTGATTTAACGCCCGCTTTATGGCCTGAAATACGCAATTTCCCCTGATTTTTAGCCCAGCGGCCATTGCCATCCATGATGATAGCGACGTGGCGCGGACCGTTTCCCTGCTGGTCATCAGTGTTGTTGTGATTGTTAGACGACATAACGCTTAACCAATTCCTTTCATCAGAAATGCTGTGTTTTCTGAATACATTGCGCCCGATTCAAATCCCGACACGGACGTTGTGCCGGGCCACACCGAATTCGGTGACAGACCGTGAAACGCGAGCCAGCGACTATACCATTTTCACCTGAAGCGAACAAATGGCCGCAAAGCGATCCCCATCACGACGTGAAGCGCGACAACATTTCTGTCGCCCGCGCGCGCGCAATACGATCGACTTCAAGGACCGCGTCCACCGAGTCCGGTTCAGGACACACCTGCGCCGCCAGTACCGCGCTGTTAAGCGCCGCAATGTCGGTAAAGCGTATCTGGTGATTCAGGAAAGCCGCGACGGCAACCTCGTTGGCCGCGTTCAGCGTGGTGGTGGCCGCCTGCCCGGCGTCACAGGCGTCAATGGCCAGCTTCAGACAGGGGTAGCGGTCAAAGTCAGGTTCAGCAAACGTCAGCGCCGACATGCGGGTAAAATCCAGCGGCGTCACGCCTGCGTTGATGCGCGCAGGCCAGGCCATGCTATGGGCAATCGGCGTGCGCATATCGGGAGAACCTAACTGAGCCAGCACGCTGCCATCGCAGTATCGCACCATGGAGTGAATCACCGACTGTGGGTGCAGGATCACTTCCATCTGCGCTGCGCTGGCATTGAACAACCAACGGGCTTCAATATATTCAAGACCTTTATTCATCATGGTGGCCGAATCAACCGAGATTTTTCTCCCCATTGACCAGTTCGGATGCGCACAGGCCTGATCGGGCGACATGGCGCTCAGATCGGCTAAATCTGTGTCACGAAAAGGACCACCTGATCCCGTAAGGATAATCGACTCAATGCCATTATCCCGCAGGTCAGCGTAACCTAACTGATGCTGGATGGTAGCGGGTAAACTCTGAAAAATGGCGTTATGCTCGCTGTCGACCGGTAGTAACTGCGCGTTATGATGGCGCACCGACTCCATAAACAAACGGCCGCAGGTGACAAGTGATTCTTTGTTGGCCAGCAGCACGGTTTTGCCGGCGCGAATGGCCGCCAGCGTCGGCAGCAGACCGGACGCGCCGACAATCGCCGCCATCACCTGATCCACCTCATCCAGCGCCGCCAGTTCACAGGCCGCCTGAACGCCGGAGAGCACTTCAGTGTTTACCTTGAGTGCTCTCAGTCGCTCACGCAGCGCCGCAGCCGATGCCTCATCAGCCATGCAGGCGTAGCGCGGGGTAAAGGTGACACACTGTTCTGCCATCAGCGCCACATTCTGACCGGCGACCAGTGCCGTAATCTGATACAGGTCTGGATTGGCGCGCACCACCGCCAGTGTACTGGTGCCGATCGAGCCGGTTGATCCCAGCAGAGTTAATCGCTTCATAAGGCTATCCGTGTGAAGTCAGCGTGCGCGGGGCACAATGTAAAACGCCGCCAGATGTCGCATTCATACGAATACCTCTCTGTACGGCGTTTTTTCCGGCAGTGATGGGATCAGAAATCCATCAGCTCCGTCTCTTTTTCTGACAGTGCAGCATCAACTTTCTTGATGTGTGCGTCAGTCATTTTCTGGATTTCATCCTGCGCACGACGCTCGTCGTCTTCGCTGATCTCTTTATCTTTCAGCAGCGCTTTGATTTTATCGTTGGCATCGCGACGGACGTTACGTACCGACACACGGCCCTGCTCGGCTTCGCCGCGCACGATTTTAATCAGATCTTTACGACGCTCTTCCGTCAGCGCAGGCAGCGGAACACGGATGTCGGTACCGGCTGAACTGGGGTTCAGACCGAGATCGGACGTCATGATCGCTTTTTCAACTGCCGGACCCAGTGAACGATCAAACACGTTGATTTTCAGCGTGCGTGAATCTTCCACAGTGACAGAAGCC
The DNA here is from genome assembly GCF_051336815.1 of Pantoea sp. C2G6. NCBI lineage: Bacteria > Pseudomonadati > Pseudomonadota > Gammaproteobacteria > Enterobacterales > Erwiniaceae > Pantoea > Pantoea sp. C2G6. The sequence continues at coordinate 202,184 of NZ_JBGMNJ010000007.1, read as the reverse complement.
AGCTGACGCAGTGGCGTCGGCGTGCCGTAATATTCGACGATGATGCCGTCGAGCAGCGAAGGTGAAGCACGACCGGTGCGCACTTTGCTGATGGTGGTTTTGAATGCCTCGACGCATTTATCCATGCGCGTATCAGCATCTTTTTTGATGTCGTTAATCACGTTGAAACCCTTGGATTCGGTTTGACCTGGCCAGTTCCGGCATAACCGGAAGCGGGATCGATAATCATCGATAATCCTGACTGGTGCACGATGCGTTATTATCGCGCTGACAGAATATACCTTATTTTATCTCGCCTCGGGTATTAATGCGTAATCAGGGTGCCTTCTTTTTCACCCATCACTACGCGACGCAGCGCGCCAGGTTTATTCATGTTGAAAACGCGGATAGGCAGTTTGTGGTCACGCGCCAGGGTAAAGGCCGCAAGATCCATCACTTTCAGCTCCTGATCCAGCACTTCGGCGTAGGTCAGTTGTTCATACAGCGTCGCGTCCGGGCTTTTCACCGGATCGGCAGAGTAGACGCCGTCAACTTTGGTCGCTTTCAGCACCACGTCCGCTTCAATCTCAATGCCGCGCAGACAGGCCGCAGAGTCGGTGGTGAAGAAGGGGTTGCCGGTACCGGCGGAGAAGATCACCACGCGGTTGTTACGCAGCAGGCTAATCGCTTCTGCCCAGCTGTAGTTGTCACAGACGCCATTCAGTGGAATCGCCGACATCAGGCGTGCGTTCACATAGGCGCGGTGCAGCGCGTCACGCATCGCCAGGCCGTTCATCACGGTCGCCAGCATCCCCATATGGTCGCCCACGACACGGTTCATCCCTGCCTGTTGCAGGCTTGCGCCACGGAACAGGTTCCCCCCGCCAATCACCACGCCAACCTGGATGCCCAGTTCAACCAGCTCTTTTACCTCTTGTGCCATACGGTCAAGCACACTCGCGTCGATACCAAAACCTTCAGCGCCTTGCAGGGCTTCGCCGCTGAGTTTAAGCAGGATACGTTGATAAACAGGTTTTGCGTTGGTCGCCATGGTCAGTTCTTCCTGGAAGATAGGGTGAAAATGAGAAGTAAATTCTGATCGATCATCCGCTTACCGCAATGAAATTGCTAGTGGGATGAAACTGAAAATGTGTCTGTTGCGGTTAACAGACAAAAAAGAACCGCCAGGATGGCGGTTCTTTCAGAGCATTAAGACTGTTTGGACATGGCTGCAACTTCAGCAGCGAAGTCAGACTCAACTTTCTCGATGCCTTCGCCCACTTCGAAGCGGATGAAGTTAATCACGTCAGCGCCCTGCTCTTTCAGAGCCTGGCCAACGGTTTTGCTTGGGTCGATAACGAAAGCCTGACCGGTCAGAGAGACTTCGCCGGTGAATTTCTTCATGCGGCCTTCAACCATCTTCTCTGCGATCTCTTTTGGCTTGCCAGACTGCATCGCGATGTCCAGCTGAACCTGGTACTCTTTATCGACCACGTCAGCAGAAACGTCTTCTGGCTTAACAAATTCAGGCTTGCTGGCAGCAACGTGCATCGCGATCTGTTTGATCAGATCTTCGCTTGCGCCTTTCGCTGAAACCAGAACGCCGATACGTGCGCCGTGCAGGTAGCTGCCCAGCTCTGCGCCTTCCAGGATCGCTACGCGACGGATGTTGATGTTCTCACCGATTTTCGCAACCAGTGCAACGCGCTCTTCTTCGAACTGCGCTTTCAGAACTTCAACGTCAGTGACGCGATCGGCCGCTGCCGCATCCAGAACTTTGTCTGCGAACGCCTGGAAACCGCCATCTTTCGCGACGAAGTCAGTCTGGCAGTTTACTTCCAGAATCACTCCGTAGTCGCCAACGATTTTGGTTTTGATTACGCCATCAGCCGCAACGTTACCTGCTTTTTTCGCTGCTTTGATTGCGCCAGACTTACGCATGTTCTCAATCGCCAGCTCAATGTCGCCGTTCGCTTCAGTCAGCGCTTTTTTGCAATCCATCATGCCCGCGCCAGTACGCTCGCGCAGTTCTTTTACCAATGCAGCGGTAATGTCAGCCATTCCAGAATCCTCGGTTCGTGTCTGAGTACATTTGCACCAGCAGACACTTATTTGCGGAAAATTTACTCTGTCCCGCCGTCCGGTTGGGGGCGTGACAGACTTAGATAAAATAAAGGGGCCAGTAGAGGCCCCTTACAGATCACATCTGAATGCTAAGGGCTCTTATGCAGAGCAAACCTTAATTAAGCGTTTTCTAAAGACGCTTCTTCAGCCTGCTCAGCCAGGTCCTGAGAGCGGCCTTCGCGAACGGTGGTCGCAACGGCAGTCAGGTACAGGTTTACAGCACGGATCGCATCGTCGTTACCTGGGATAACGAAATCAACGCCATCTGGATCTGAGTTGGTATCAACGATAGCAAATACCGGAATACCCAGGTTGTTTGCTTCTTTGATTGCGATGTGTTCGTGGTCAGCATCGACAACAAACAGCGCGTCTGGCAGACCGCCCATATCTTTGATACCGCCCAGGCTGTTTTCCAGCTTGGCCAGCTCACGCGCACGCATCAGCGCTTCTTTTTTGGTCAGTTTGTCGAAAGTACCATCCTGAGACTGAGTCTCCAGATCTTTCAGACGTTTGATTGACTGACGCACGGTTTTCCAGTTAGTCAGCATGCCACCCAACCAGCGGTGGTTTACGAAGAACTGGTCGCAGCTCAGTGCAGACTCTTTTACCGCTTCAGCAGCAGCGCGCTTAGTCCCTACCATCAGGATCTTACCTTTACGGGAAGCGATCTTGTTCAGTTCAGCCAGAGCTTCGTTGAACATAGGGACAGTTTTTTCCAGGTTGATGATGTGAACCTTGTTACGTGCACCAAAGATGAATGGCTTCATTTTTGGGTTCCAGTAACGGGTCTGGTGACCGAAGTGAACACCAGCCTGGAGCATGTCGCGCATGGAAACAGTTGCCATGATAAAACCTCTAAAGTTTGATTGGGGTTGGGCCTCCATGTATCCCATACAACCGACCTCTTTCAAGGCACCCCGGCGTATGTGTCGATACATGTGTGTTTTATTACACATAATGAGAGTTATGCGTTTCCTGCTGACCGAAACGGCCATACAGAGAATCGTCGGCGCGCTTTATATCACAAACTGCCAGGGGACGCCAATAAATGATCGCTGACCGAAGCCAGCGCGTTCTCTATTTGGCAGCCCATTTACTGGCTGCTAACATGACAGCACAGAGTTCATTATTGTCGAAAATTTCGACAACCGCGGATTAATTTAATGGCAATTTCAATTAAAACCCCTGAAGAAATCGAAAAAATGCGCGTCGCAGGCCGGCTGGCCGCCGAAGTGCTGGAGATGATTGAGCCGCACGTTCAACCCGGTGTCACCACCGGTGAACTGGACCGCATCTGCCACGATCACATCACCCAGCAGCAGCAGGCGATTTCCGCCTGTCTGGGTTATCACGGCTTTCCGAAGTCGGTCTGCATCTCGGTCAACGAAGTGGTCTGCCACGGCATTCCCAGCGACGATCGCCCGTTAAAAGATGGCGACATCGTCAATATTGACGTTACCGTAATCAAAGATGAGTACCACGGCGACACCTCAAAGATGTTTATCGTCGGCAAGCCGACCATCCAGGGCGAGCGCCTGTGCCGTGTCACCCAGGAGAGCCTCTATCTCTCGCTGCGTCTGATCAAGCCGGGCATCCGCCTGCGTGAACTGGGTCGCGCCATCCAGAAATATGTGGAAGCCAACGACTTCTCGGTGGTACGTGAATATTGCGGACACGGTATCGGCAAGGGCTTCCATGAGGAGCCTCAGGTGCTGCACTACGATGCCGATGATGGCGGCGTGGTGTTGCAGGCGGGCATGACCTTTACGGTTGAACCGATGGTTAACGCCGGGGATTACCGTATCCGCACCATGAAAGATGGCTGGACGGTAAAAACCAAAGATCGCAGCTTGTCCGCACAGTATGAGCATACTATTGTGGTGACGGAAAACGGCTGTGAGATCTTAACCCTGCGCAAAGACGACACGCTGCCTGCTGTGCTCGTCGCCGAAGGGTAATTCCCCGATTAGAGATCAGGCCGGCGCTAAGCCGGCTTTTTTTTGGCTTAAAAAGAGAAGAGCTGCATGAGCGTGAGCCTGTCGGAAGATGTGAAAAACGGCCTGATCGATTCGCCGGCCGAATGGGATGACCACCAGCTGACGCGCGAGACGCTAAAACAGCGGCTGGAGCAGTTTCAGCAGCATCTTGCTGCCGCCTTTGATGCGGGCGAAGCGGTTGAGCCGCTGATTGACGCCCGCACGCTGTTTATCGATCGGCTGCTGCGTCGTTTGTGGCGCTTCTTTGGCTTTGATGAGATGCCCGCCATCACCCTGGTGGCGGTTGGCGGCTATGGCCGCGCCGAACTGCATCCGCTCTCTGACATCGATGTACTGATCCTCAGCCGCCAGCCGCTGGATGAACAGGCCGCTCAGCGCACCAGCGCGTTGTTAACCCTGATGTGGGATCTCAAGCTGGAAGTGGGTCACAGCGTCCGCACGCTGGAGGAGTGTCTGCTGGAGGGCTTGTCCGATCTCACCGTCGCCACCAACCTGATTGAGTCGCGGATGCTGACCGGCGACGTGGCGCTGTTTCTGGAGTTGCAGAAAAACGTCTTCAGCGACGGTTTCTGGCCCTCAGCGGACTTTTTCGCCGCCAAGATCGAAGAGCAGCAGGAGCGTCATAAGCGCTACCACGGCACCAGTTACAACCTCGAGCCAGACATTAAAAGCAGCCCCGGCGGCCTGCGCGACATCCACACCCTGCAATGGGTGGCTCGCCGCCACTTTGGCGCCACCACGCTGGATGAGATGGTGGGCTTCGGCTTTCTCACCGAAGCTGAGCGCAGCGAGCTGAATGAATGTCAGGAGTTTCTCTGGCGCATCCGCTTTGCCCTGCATCTCTCCCTGCCCCGCTACGACAACCGTCTGTTATTCGATCGCCAGCTCAGCGTGGCGCAGCGCCTCAATTATCAGGGCGAGGGCAATGAGCCGGTCGAGCGGATGATGAAAGATTTCTATCGGGTCACCCGGCGCATCGGCGAACTGAATCACATGCTGCTGCAACTGTTTGATGAAGCGATTCTGGCGCTCTCCACCAGCGAAAAGCCCTGTCCGATTGATGACGATTTCCAGCTGCGCGGCGATCTGATCGACCTGCGCGATGAAACGCTGTTCCGACGCGAACCGCAGGCGATTCTGCGCATGTTTTACGTGATGGTGCGTAACGACAGCATCAAGGGCATCTACTCCACCACCCTGCGCCATCTGCGTCATGCCCGTCGCCATCTCAAACAGCCGCTCTGCCAGATCCCGGAAGCGCGCCGCACCTTTATGTCGATTCTGCGCCATCCCGGCGCGGTGAGCCGGGCGCTGGTGCCGATGCATCGGCACAGCGTGCTGTGGGCTTACACCCCGCTGTGGGGCCATATCGTCGGACAGATGCAGTTCGATCTGTTTCACGCCTACACGGTGGATGAGCACACCATCCGGGTGTTGCAGAAGCTGGAGAGCTTTGCCAGCGAAACCACCCGTCCACAGCATCCGCTCTGCGTTGAGCTGTGGCCACGGCTGCCGCAGCAGGAGCTGCTGCTGATGGCGGCGCTGCTGCATGACATCGCCAAAGGGCGCGGTGGCGATCACTCGATTCTCGGCGCGCAGGATGCGCTCGACTTCGCTGAAATGCACGGGCTGAACTCGCGTGAAACCCAGCTGGTGGCGTGGCTGGTGCGTCATCATCTGTTGATGTCGGTAACGGCGCAGCGACGCGACATCCAGGACCCGACGGTGATCCAGCAGTTCGCCGAGGTGATGCAGAATGAGAACCGGCTGCGCTATCTGGTCTGTCTCACCGTGGCTGACATCTGCGCCACCAATGAAAGCCTGTGGAACAGCTGGAAGCAGAGCCTGTTACGCGAGCTGTTTTTCGCCACCGAGAAACAGCTGCGGCGCGGGATGGAGAACAGCCCCGACCTGCGCGAACGGGTACGTCACCATCGCCTTCAGGCGCTGGCACTGCTGCGGATGGACAACATTGACGAGGAGCGGCTGCACCAGATCTGGAACCGCTGCCGCGCCGACTACTTCCTGCGCCATACGCCGAATCAGATCGCCTGGCACGCCCGTCACCTGCTGGTGCACGATCTGAAAAAACCGCTGGTGCTGGTGAGTCCGCAAGCGACACGCGGCGGGACCGAGATCTTTATCTGGAGCCCCGATCGGCCACATCTGTTTGCCGCCGTCGCCGGTGAACTCGATCGTCGCAATCTCAGCGTGCACGATGCGCAGATCTTTACCAGCCGCGACGGCATGGCGATGGACACCTTTATTGTGCTGGAGCCGGATGGCAGCCCGCTGTCACCGGATCGCCATCCGATGATTATCCAGGCGCTGGGTCAGGCGATTACCCAGTCAGAGTGGGTGCCGCCGCGCACCCGCCGTCAGTCCGCCAAACTCAAACATTTCAGCGTCGATACCGAGGTCAACTTTCTGCCGACCCATACCGACCGCCGCAGCTACCTGGAGCTGGTGGCGCTGGATCAGCCGGGCCTGCTGGCGCGGGTCGGTGAAGTGTTCGCCGATCTCGGGGTCTCGCTGCACGGTGCCCGCATCAGTACCATTGGCGAACGGGTCGAAGACCTCTTTATCCTGGCGAACAGTGAACGCCAGGCGCTGGACGAAGAAATGCGCAAAGCGTTGCAACAACGGTTGACAGAGGCCCTTAATCCAAACGATAAAGTGTGACCAGAGTCGATTTGTAAACATTCAATACTTTACAGGTGCCGGTGCGTTGCCCGGCATTGCACATCAGAGATCAGGAAAAAATATGGAACAGTTACAAAGCGTTATTGAATCCGCCTTCGAACGTCGTGCTGAGATCACCCCCGCCAGCGTTGACAGCGAAACCCGTGATGCCATCAACCAGGTGATCGCCCTGCTGGACAGCGGTGCGCTGCGCGTTGCTGAGAAGATCGACGGCGAGTGGGTAACGCATCAGTGGCTGAAGAAAGCGGTGCTGCTCTCTTTCCGTATCAATGAAAACCAGGTGATGGAAGGGGCTGAAACCCGCTTTTATGACAAGGTGCCGATGAAGTTCGCCGGCTGGGATGAGGCGCGTTTCAAAGAAGCGGGCTTCCGCGTGGTGCCGCCAGCGGCGGTGCGTCAGGGTGCCTATATCGCCCGTAACACCGTGCTGATGCCTTCCTACGTCAACATCGGCGCATTCGTTGATGAAGGCACCATGGTAGACACCTGGGCGACCGTCGGCTCCTGTGCGCAGATCGGTAAAAACGTTCACCTCTCCGGCGGCGTCGGTATCGGTGGCGTACTGGAACCGCTTCAGGCTAACCCGACCATCATCGAAGATAACTGCTTTATCGGCGCGCGCTCTGAAATCGTTGAAGGGGTGATCGTGGAAGAAGGCTCGGTGATCTCCATGGGCGTTTACATCGGTCAGAGCACCAAAATCTACGATCGCGAAACCGGCGAAGTCCATTACGGTCGCGTGCCTGCCGGTTCGGTGGTGGTCTCCGGCAACCTGCCCTCTAAAGATGGCAGCTACAGCCTCTACTGCGCGGTGATTGTGAAAAAGGTGGATGCGAAAACCCTGGGCAAAACAGGTATCAACGAACTGCTGCGTACCATCGACTGATTTTGTGACGGGCTGGAAACCAGCCCGTCATCTTTTCTTTACACACATTCCCGAATAACATGCTTCGCGTCGCGAATTAACTGGTGCGTTTACATTTCAACCAGGTCATAATCCGCGCCAGTTAAATCCTGTCGCGCAATGTTCATCCCGCTTATTTGTGGCTAAAGTTATCGGACGTCATGAACAAGACTGCGCGCTTCTCACTTTATGATGGAAACAACGCTATGTATGACAATCTGAAAAGTTTAGGTATCAGCAACCCGGATGACATTGACCGCTACAGCCTGCGTCAGGAAGCCAACAACGACATTCTGAAGATCTATTTCCGCAAAGATAAAGGCGAGTTTTTCGCCAAGAGCGTTAAATTTAAATATCCGCGCCAGCGCAAAACCGTGGTTGCCGATCACGCGACTCAGGGCTACAAAGAAGTGCAGGAGATCAGCCCGAATCTGCGTTATGTGATCGATGAGCTGGACCAGATTTGCCAGCGCGATCAGGTTGAAGTGGATCTGAAACGCAAAATCCTTGACGATCTGCGTCATCTGGAGAGCGTGGTTTCCCACAAGATAACCGAAATTGAATCGGATCTGGAAAAACTGACCCGCAACGGGCGTTAATTTTCATGCCGACAGCGAAGGCCAGCACTGCTGGCCTTTTTTATGCCGCCCGCTTCCCCTCTCAGCCCTGCTCATCCAGCTGTAACGCCACATAGAGCAGCAGCCGATCGTCAAAATGGCCAAGATTGAGCCCGGTCAGTTCAGAAATCCGGTTAAGCCGATACTCCAGCGTATTGCGATGGATAAACAGCGCCCGCGCGGTGGCGCTCGGCTGGACGTTATGGGTGAACCAGGCGATCAGCGTGCGGCGCAGTAAGCCGTTGCTGTCCATACTCCTGAGCTTCGCCAGCGGCCGGGCCAGCTCATTGGCCTGCCAGCCGCCGCGCAGGCTGTCGAGCAGCACCGGCAGCACCAGATCCTGATAAAAATAGCTGCGCAGGTCGGGCATTCGCTGTTTGCCGACCATCATGGTGGTCCGGGCGGTGCGGTAGGAACGGGCGATGCTGCCGGGACCGGTAAAGAAGTTGCCCAGCGCGATACGCATCCGCAAATGGCCGCTCTCTTTCATCCGTTGCAGGAGCTGTTCAACCCGGCGGCGATGCTCCTCCTGATCGTAACGGCCATGCCCGTTCAGCGCCGGTTTCAGCACCACCATTTCCGTCAGGGAAACGATGGCGATCAGATTGTCCCGTTCCGGCGTGGTCAGCAGAGTTTGCAGCTGTTGCAGTTCTGACATCGCGCTGTCGACGCCGAGCTGCCCGCTATCCACCTCCACCACCGCCACCACCCGTGGCTGATTGAGATCGATGCCGAGTCGCTGCGCCCATTCGGTCAGCTGGGGCGACAGGGTATCGCTGCGGATCAGATTCAGCACCAGCTCTTCCCGCAGGCGGCTATCCTGCGCCAGCATATGCAGCAGCCTCGCCTGCTCCAGCATCATCTCCGCCGTCATGCAGACCAGCTCGCCATAGTGACGCAGCGCCAGCGGCTCGCCGGTCAGACCGATTACGCCGACAATATCGCCATCAATGCGCAGCGGCAGATTAATGCCGGGCCGCACACCATGCAGATGTTTAGCGACGGCCTCATCAATATCCACCACCCGCCCCTGAGAGAGCACCAGCAGCGCGCCTTCGTGCAATTCCCCAATACGCTCGCGATCGCCGCTGCCGATAATCCGGCCGCGCGCATCCATCACATTGACATTGCTGTCAATAATTTTCATGGTGCGCGCCACAATATCCTGCGCCAGTCGGGCATCAAGATGATAGGTAGCCATCCATTACTCCTGAAGTGAGGGGGGGAGAAACAGAATACGCATGCACCGCATCCAGAACATTGTGCAATTGCACAGAGGAGGACGGACTTTTGCTGAATTTGCGGTCAGCATCACACTCTGGCCGCTGCGGTTAGCCGCATAAAAAAGGCGGACCGGAGTCCGCCTGAAAGTTAAGGGGTTGCGCTTACTGCATCAGCAGATAGATGCTGCTGTCACCGCGTTTCACGTTCAGCGCCAGCACGGAAGGCTTAGCGTCGAGGATTTTACGCAGCTCGCCCAGGTTGGTGACAGGCTGCTGGTTGACGCCCTGAATCACATCGCCCTTCTTCAGACCGATGCGCGCGGCGGCACTGCCCGCTTTCACGTTATCTACGCGCACGCCTTTATCGCCGGTTTCGACATTGCTGAGATCGGCGCCTTCAATGCCGGTGTAGATAGTGGCAGACTGCACTTTCGCCTGGCTGCTCTGCTGCAACTGAACAGAGACATCCAGCGGCTTGCCGTCACGCAGCAGGCCAAGTTTCAGGCTGGTGCCAATCGGCAGTGAACCCACTTCCGCACGCAGCGAAGCAAAGCTGCTAAGCGGTTTGCCGTTCATCGAGACGATCACGTCACCCGCTTTAATCCCGGCTTTCGCCGCGGCGGAGTTTGGCAGCACCTGGCTGACAAAGGCACCGCGCTGCGCGTCGACTTTCATCGCTTTCGCCAGCTCAGAGTTAAGCTCGGTGCCCATCACGCCCAGCTCGCCGCGTTTCACCTGACCAAACTCCACCATCTGCGCCGTCAGGTTTTTGACCATGTTGCTTGGGATAGCAAAGCCGATACCGATGTTGCCGCCGTCCGGGGCCAGAATCGCGGTATTGATACCGATCAGCTCGCCGTTGAGGTTGACCAGCGCGCCACCCGAGTTACCCCGGTTAATCGCCGCATCGGTCTGGATAAAGTTTTCATAGTTTTCTACATTCAGACCGCTGCGTCCCAGCGCGGAGACGATCCCTGAAGTCACGGTTTCGCCCAGGCCATAAGGGTTACCGATCGCCACGGTGTAGTCGCCCACCCGCAGGTTGTCCGAGTCGGCAATTTTAACCGCGGTCAGGTTTTTAGCATCTTTGAGCTGAATCAGCGCAATATCGGAACTCGGATCTTTGCCGATCACTTTGGCGTCATAGCGACGGCCGTCGCTCAGCTGCACCTGAATCTTGGTGGCGTTATTCACCACGTGGTTGTTGGTGACCACATAGCCTTTTTCGGCGTTGATGATCACACCCGATCCCAGCGCGCGGAATTTCTCCTGCTGGGTATCCGGCATCGCTCCGCCACCCTCACCGCCCTGGCACATCGGTGAACTCTGGAACGGCGACCCTTCCTGGCAGAACGGGGAATTATCGCCAAAGAATTGCTGGAACTGCTGCGGCATGCGTGGGGTTTTTACCGTGTTGGTTCCCTCAACGCTGATACTGACCACAGACGGCATTACCTTCTCCAGCATCGGTGCCAGGCTTGGCAGCTGCTGGCTATCTGAAGCTGAAGAGGCCGTTTGCGCCGCAGAAACAGTAACAGGGGCGAGCGCCATTGACAGGCTCAGCGCCAGCGCACTTAACATTAACGTCTTTTTTTTCATTTTTCGTTTCTCTTAAAGATTACTGTTCAGACCATTGCTGTGGTCGAAAGGTGAGATAAATGTTTTAGCGCGAAGTTCCTTTAAAAGTTTCAGGCAAAAGTAAAAATTTATTCGCGCTCTTTACAATTGGCGGCTTATTCTACCGCCATCAACCGCCGATACTCATCCCAGGCATAAAGATCGGTCATGCCGCTGATATAATCCTGAATCAGGCGGAAGCGATAATAACGTTCCCACAGCAACCGCTGATATTTATGCTCGACCACCAGCGTCCGCATTTTATGCAGATAGGCTTTTCGATGCTTCCCGGAGAGCTTGTGAAACAGCCGGGTCTCTATCGGATGCTGACGCAGGAAATCCTCATTTATCAGCGTGGTAAAGGCTTCATAGGTCAGGCGCATCAGCGGCTGATAGATCTCCAGCAGCCCTTTGATCACCCGATAGCCCTGCAACTCCAGCTGCTCAACTTCCGCGTGGTTAAACACCTGCTGACGCGCCACCGTTTTAAACAGTTGCAGCAGACGCCCCTCCTCGCCATCATCTTCCAGCAGCGCGTGGTTGAAGCTGCCGTCAAATATCGCGGGCAGATTATCGACAAAACGTTTCACCGCATAGCTCACCAGTACGCTCTGAACATTTACGCGCAATGACATAAAAAATTGATCGCTGCGGCTGCGGCGCTTTTTACTACAGGCTTCGCGCCATGCTTCGCCAATCGTCCGGCTGAAGGCGTCATTACTTTTAACCGGTCCCCAGGCTTTATTCAGGAACTCATACAAACTCTCAACATTAAATATATCTTTTTCAACAGCGTCGTCCAAATCGGCAATACAATAGGAGATATCATCCGCCGCTTCCATTATATAGGTGAGTGGAAAGCGATGATGTTCTTTCATATTGGTGGCGGCACGCAGATCGGCAATATAATCCTGTTCGGAGAGATAAAAGCCCGGTTTCTTCATTAATGCGCTGAATTCGGCCGGTTTATCGCCCTGCCACCAGGCGGGTGCCGTATATTTCAGAATGCAGGCGACCTGCGAATAGCTGAGATTGAGTTGCAGCAGCGTATGCACCATCCTGATCGCCTGGGCGTTGCCCTCAAAATGGCAGAGATCCTGACGGATCATCGCGTTCAGCTGGTCGAAGGCGCGGCGTTGCGCTTCCCCTTCCACCCCCGCCACCAGCGGATCGACCAGTTCGGCGGGCAGATTATCTTCAAACCAGTCGTTGATCGCCGCCTCGCCAAAGTGACCAAAAGGGGGATTGCCCACATCATGCAGCAGGCAGGCCATCTCAATCAGGCTTTCAAACGCCCCTTCCAGCTCATCCAGGCCATACTGCGCCAGCCCGCCCTGCATTTTCAGGGTTTGCAGGATCTCTTTGGTGATATAGCGGCCGGTCTGCTGCACCTCCAGCGAGTGGGTGAGACGGGAACGCACCGCGGCGTTGCGCTCCAGCGGAAAGACCTGGGTTTTCTGCTGCAAACGCCGGATCGCCGCGGAGTTAATGATTCTGCCGCGGTCGCTCTCAAAATGGCGGGTGATGTAATATTCGCCTTCTGGATCTTTTCGACTGGTATAAGGGCGCGAGAAGCTGATCTTCGTCCTGAAATTGATCGCCGACATGGATTACCCCTTATTTTTTCGTGAATTAATCCCCTGAATGCCATGGTAGACTATGCCCTAATTTTTGATTTTTTACATTAGCGGGACTCATTATGAAAGCAGGCATTATTGGCGCGATGGAGCAGGAAGTCACACTGCTGCGCGACAAAATTGAAAACCGTCAAACGCTGTCACTGGCGGGTTGCGAAATCTATACCGGCACTCTCCAGGGCGTTGAAGTGGCTCTGCTGAAATCGGGTATCGGTAAAACCTCTGCCGCGCTGGGTACTACGCTGCTGCTGCAACTCTGCAAGCCAGACGTGGTGATCAACACCGGTTCGGCGGGCGGCTTAGCGCCTTCTCTCAAGGTCGGAGATATTGTGGTGTCGGAAGAGGTGCGTTATCACGATGCTGACGTCACCGCCTTCGGCTATGAGCCAGGCCAGATGGCAGGCTGCCCGGCGGCGTTTGTGGCCGACAGCAACCTGGTGGCGGCCGCGGAAGCCTGTATTCAGCAGCTGGATCTGAATGCGGTACGCGGTCTGGTGGTGAGCGGGGATGCCTTTATTAACGGTGCTGAACCACTGGCCCGTATCCGTCACCTCTTCCCACAGGCGATCGCCGTTGAGATGGAAGCGACCGCTATCGGTCACGTCTGTCATCAGTTCCAGGTGCCGTTTGTGGTGGTGCGCGCGATTTCTGATGTCGCCGACCAGCAATCTCACCTCAGCTTTGATGAGTTCCTCAGCGTGGCGGCCAAACAATCTTCGCTGATGGTAGAGAATCTGCTGGCGCGTCTGGCGCGTGGCTAAAGCTCTGCTGTTCTGCTGGCTGCTGCTGTTGAGCGGCAGCCTGCTGGCTTCTGCCCCGCGCGTCATAACCCTCGCTCCCCACCTCACTGAACTCGCCTTCGCCGCCGGCATTACCCCAATTGCGGTCAGCGCCTGGTCCGACTATCCGCCACAGGCGAAACAGATTGAGCAGGTCGCCAACTGGCAGGGGATCAGGGTCGAACGCATAGTGCAGCTCAGGCCGGATCTGGTGCTGGCCTGGCGCGGCGGCAATCCGCAGCGGCAGATCGACCAGTTACAGCAGCTTGGCGTGAAGATCAAATGGATCGACCCGCTGACGCTGGATGAGATGATCGCGGCGCTGGCCGATCTCGGACACTGGAGCCCCAGGCCAGCGCTGGCGGCCAGTGCGGCACAGCAGTTACAACAGCAGGAAGCGGCGCTGCGTCAGCGTTACGCACAGCTGCCGCCGGTGCCACTCTTTCTACAGTTTGGTCAGCAGCCGCTGTTTACTGCCGCTAAATCCACGCTGCAAAATGAGATCATTACCTTATGCGCTGGCAGGAATATCTTTGCTGACAGCCGCGTCAGCTGGCCGCAGGTCAGCCGCGAACAGGTGCTGATGCGTCATCCGCAGGCGATTGTCATTGGCGGCGATGCGCAGCAGGCGGAAAATATCCAGCGGTTCTGGCAGCCACAGCTCAGCGTGCCGGTGATCGCCATCAACGATGACTGGCTCAGTCGCCCCGGTCCCCGCCTGCTGCTGGCCGCCCGCCAGCTCTGCGCCGCACTCCATACCGCACAATAAAGCGCCCCATCGATTAAAGAAAACGCTTTTTTTGCCGTTAATCAGAGTATGAGACGGCGCGCCACGTATGCTCTCCGTCCTTTTCAGCGCGAAGCGCTTTTACAACACCAGGAACCTGATATGACCAGAGCACTGCTGCTGGCCATCGGGCTGACGATCGCCGGATCGGCGGTTGCCGGATCGATAAATGGCGCTATCGGCGTCAGGCTAGTCATCTATTCACGTTGTGAAATTAAGCTGCCGGCGGCTCAGCCGACACCGCAGATCAACTGCGGCAGAGCGGCAGCCGCGCAGCCGCGCGTGACTGACAGCACGCTGTCAGGCGTGGGAAGTCAGAAGCAGGGAAACCGGCTGATTACAGTAGAGTGGTAAAAACGAGGCCGTCGGGGTGACGGCCTGCGCGATCAGATACTGAATGAGGAGCCACAACCGCAGGTGGTTTTGGCGTTCGGGTTGGTCACGATAAAGCGCGAGCCCTCCAGACCTTCGGTGTAATCCACCGACCCACCCACCAGATATTGCAGGCTCATTGGATCAACCACCAGCGAGACGCCCTGCTTTTCAATCGTCATGTCGCCATCATTCATCTGGTCGTCAAAGGTGAAGCCATACTGGAAACCACTGCAACCGCCACCGGTGATATAGACACGCAGTTTCAGCGCCGGGTTCTCTTCGTCGGCAATCAGGTTCTTCACCTTGGCGGCTGCGGCGTCGGTAAACTGCAACGGCAGTGCTACTACTTCATCACTCATGTTTTACTCCGGTAAACGTCCAGGTCAGAAAACGACCTCAATTACGCTATTATCAGTCAGCACCTCAGCGCAATCAAGCTCTGCCCTTCGCACTCTGTGCCGCTTTGACGCCGGTTAAGGGTGCCGGGGGTGAATCCACCTTTCGTCTGCTGCCCCTCTTCCGTAGAATGGCGTAATATTTTTCTGAACCGCTGGAGCCGAAAATGAGTAAGTCTGAACAACTGTTTGCCGAGGCACAACGCCTGATCCCGGGTGGGGTAAACTCGCCAGTACGCGCATTTACCGGTGTGGGCGGCGTTCCACTGTTTATCGAACACGCCGATGGCGCTTATCTCTATGACGCTGATGGCAAAGCCTATATCGACTATGTCGGTTCCTGGGGACCGATGGTGCTGGGCCATAATAACGCCGCAATCCGCAATGCGGTGATTGAAGCCGCACAGCGCGGTCTGAGCTTTGGCGCACCGACCGAAATGGAAGTGACGATGGCGCAGCTGGTGTGTGAGCTGGTGCCGAGCATGGAGATGGTGCGGATGGTTAACTCCGGCACCGAAGCCACCATGAGCGCCATCCGTCTGGCGCGTGGCTTTACCGGCCGCGATAAAATCATCAAGTTTGAAGGCTGCTATCACGGTCACGCCGATCATCTGCTGGTGAAAGCGGGTTCCGGTGCCTTAACGCTTGGTCAGCCCAACTCGCCCGGCGTACCGGCTGACTTCGCTAAGCATACCCTGACCTGCACCTATAACGACCTCGATTCGGTGCGCAGCGCTTTTGAGCAGTTCCCGCAGGCGATTGCTGCCATCATCGTTGAGCCGGTCGCAGGCAACATGAACTGCATCCCGCCGCAGCCCGACTTCCTGCCTGGCCTGCGCGCGCTGTGTGATGAGTTCGGCGCGCTGCTGATTATTGATGAAGTCATGACCGGTTTCCGGGTGGCGCTGGGCGGTGCTCAGGCGCACTACCATGTGCGGCCGGATCTGACCTGCCTCGGCAAGATTATTGGTGGCGGGATGCCGGTGGGTGCGTTTGGTGGCCGTCGCGATGTGATGGCGGCGCTGGCTCCGACCGGTCCGGTCTATCAGGCGGGTACGCTCTCCGGCAATCCGATTGCGATGGCGGCAGGTTACGCCTGCTTAACGCAGATTGCCCGGCCGGGCACCCATGAGAAGCTGGACGCCCTGACCCGCCAGCTGGCAGAGGGGCTGCGCGACGCGGCGCAGCAGCACAATATTCCGCTGGTGATTAATCACGTTGGCGGCATGTTTGGTATTTTCTTCACCGAGGCAGAGAGCGTGACCTGTTACGCCGATGTCACCCGCTGCGATGTGGAGCGCTTTAAAACCTTCTTCCATCTGATGCTGGAGGAAGGCGTTTACTTCGCGCCATCCGCCTATGAAGCGGGCTTTATGTCGCTGGCGCATAGTGAAGAGGATATTCAGCGCACGGTCGATGCGGCGCGTCGCTGTTTCGCGAAGCTGTAATTTCGACAGCGTTGAAGGAAGAGGACCGGCAGCCGTCGCCGGTCCCGGATTTATCACAACCCGGTTCAGGGTAAATCTTACAGCAACGCCAATCTCCACGCGCAGGGAACACGGTCAGAGGAGGAAAGCGTCCCGCGCCAGGGACGGCGCGGGCCGAGCGGCCAGGGATTGGCTTAAGCGACTTTCCGATCTGACCGTGTATCCTTCGCAGGCTCCATCTCAAAGCTAATCGAGCCAGACTTTGTAAACACTCTCAGACCGGCTTTTGCCGGTCTTTTCTTAACCTGAACGCCGCAGCAGCCAGATAAAATAAGGCGCGCCTAAAAAGGTCGCCATCAGCCCGGCGGGGATCTGATCCGGGAACGCCAGCATCCGTCCGCACCAGTCAGCCAGCACCATCAATCCGCCTCCCAGCAATCCCGACAGCAGCAGCTGTGGCAAAGCCCGCCGGAATCCCAGCATTCGCGCCATATGCGGAGCCATAAGTCCGACAAAACTCAGCGGCCCGATGGTCAGCGTGGCGCTGGCGGTCAGCGCCGCGGCCAGCAGCAGCAGACTTAGCCGCGCGGGGGTTAACGCCATACCGGCCGAGCGCGCGGTGGCACTGCCCAGCGGCAGCAGCGTCAGCCAGCGGCTGGCCAGCGGTGCCAGTGAAACCAGCAGCAGCGCACAGACCGCGCTCTGCATCGCCTGACTGCCGCTGATGTTATAGGTGGAGCCGGAAATCCAGCTCAGCAGCCCGCCCATACGCGGATCGCCACTGGCCAGCAGCAGCATCAGCAGCGTGACAAAGGCGCTGTTAAGCGCCATACCCGCCAGCAGCATCCGCTCAGGCGAGAAACCACCGCGACTGGCCACCGCCATAATCACCAGCAGCGTCAGCGCCGCGCCCAGCGCCCCGGCGGGCAGCAGCCACGCCAGCGCATCGCCCGGCACCAGCAACATCACCACCACCACGCCACATGCGGCACCTGAACTGATGCCCAGCACTTCCGGGCTGGCCATCGGATTGCCAGTCAGCCGCTGGATCAGGCTTCCCGCCACGCCCAGCATCACTCCCGTCACCAGCGCAGCCAGTACCCGTGGCGCGCGCCACGGCCACAGGGCATGCAGCATCTCGCCCGCCGACCAGCTCCAGCCCTGCGCATCACGCCCAAACGCCAGCCCCCACCACGCCAGCAGCGCCAGTATGACAAGACCAATCACTGCCCAGCGCCACAGATTCTGCCGCTCGGCGGGCACCTTATCGCCCTGATTCAGGGCGGGCGGCACCGAGCCGGTACGCAGACGCGGCAGCAGCCACAGCAGAATCGGCACGCCCAGCAGCGCCGTGGCGGTGCCGGTCGGAATATCGCGCCAGTGCGCGCTGAGCCACACCACGCAGCTATCCGCCAGCCACAGTAGCAGCGCACCCATCAGCGGTGCCAGCAGCATCCGGCTGAGCAGCCGCCGTCCGCCCAGCAGCTTCGCCAGCAGCGGCGCAAACAGCCCGATAAAGCCGATGATCCCGGCGACGTTCACCAGCTGTGCACTGAGCAGGATCGCCAGCGCCAGTCCACCGATGCGCGCCACAGAAAGCGCCAGACCGAGGTTTCGGGCGACGCCATCATCCAGCCCCATCAGCGTCAGCGGCCGCAGCAGCGCCAGCGCAAGCAGCAACGCCAGCAGCAGACGCGGCCAGAGTTGCTGCACATTTTCCCAGCTCATCTGATTCAGCGCACCGCTGCTCCACAGGAACATGTTCTGCAACTGGTCATGATTGAAAATAGCGAAGATTTGGTTCACCGCGCCGCTGTAGAGGCTTAGCACCAGCCCGGCGAGGATCAGCGTCACCGGCGAGAGCCGCTTACTCCAGGCGACGCCAAACACCAGCGCCCCCACCAGCAGAGCCCCGCTCAAGGCGGCAAACTGCTGCGTCAGCGCGCCACCGGGCAGATGCCACAGCGTCGCCACGGTAATACCGAGCTGCGCACCGGACGAGACGCCCAGCGTGGTCGGTTCCGCCAGCGGATTACGCAGCACCTGCTGAAACAGCAGCCCCGCCAACCCCAGCCCGGCACCCACCAGCAACGCCAGCACCGTGCGCGGCAGCAGGCTATAGTGGAACACCATCTGCGGCACGCTATCCGTTGCGGGCGACCAGAGCGCCTGCGACCATCCGGCCAGCGGCAACGCCTGTTGCAGATTGACCAGCGTCAGGCTGAGCGCCAGCAGAAACAGCAGGCTGAGCAGCAGCGCGGGAAACAGAATGTGGCGCATCAGGATCGCTCCAGCGCGTGTTCCAGCACGCGAACAAAGTGCAGCGCCGAGAGCGTCGCGCCGTAGTACCAGACCGCCGGCACCCGCTGAAAGCGTCCGCTGCGCACAAACGGCATCGACTGCCAGAGCGGACTGCGCATCAGTTGCGCCATCTCCGCATCGTTGTCGTGATCAAAGCAGATCGCCTCGGCATCACCGCATTGCGCCAGCTGTTCGATGCCAATCACCGCACTGCCCCAGAAGTTAGTTTCACCCTGCCAGCCATTTTTCAGGCCCAGCAGGGTCATCACTTCCAGGAACAGACTGTTTTTGCCAAAGGTGATGGCGTGACGACTGTCGAGCAGCGACATCAGCAGAATCGTGCGCCCGGCATAGGGAGCCAGACGCTGACGCGCCGCCGCCAGCTGTTCATCGACCTCGCGCAGGTGCTGCTCCGCCCGATCGCTTAAGCCCAGCCGCGCCGCCAGCTGACGCAGCGAGGCGCGGGCGGCGCTGAAGGGTTTGCCATCCCCGCGGTGCAGGTCGAAGCCCATAATTGGCGCGATGCGCATCAGTTTCTCTTTCGGCGGGCCGTAGCCGTTGGAGCAGAGGATCAGCGAAGGCTGCATCTGCGCCATCAGTTCAAGATTGGGTTCAGTGCGCAGGCCCACGTCGATCACCCCACCAGGCAGTGCCGGCTGGCCCACCCAGATGTTGTAGTTGTGCAGATCCGCCACGCCATAAGGGGTAATCCCCAGCGCCAGCAGCAGTTCGGTGGGTAGCCACTCCAGCGCGATAATCCGCCCGAGGTTCGGGCTGGCGGCACGTAACGGCAGTGAACAGAAAAGCGGCGAGACCGCCAGCGCCAGCATCAGTCGGCGGCGATAAAGATCGGGCATCATCCTTTCCTTAACAGACAAAACTGACCGGCGCGCCACCCTGCGGGTGCGGTAAAATACCCATCGGAATACCGTAAATCGCACCCAATACCTCAGGCTGCATAATCGCCTCCGGTCCCCCCTCTGCAATCATGGTGCCCTGACGCAGCGCCACCAGGCGATCGCAGTAGCGCGCCGCCATATTGATGTCATGCAGCACCGCGATCACGGTTAAGCCGCGCGCCAGGCTGAGATTTTTGATCAGCGCCAGCACCTCAACCTGATGGGCAATATCCAGCGCTGACGTCGGTTCATCCAGCAGCAGACAGCGGCTGTTCTGCGCCACCATCATCGCCAGCCAGGCGCGCTGCCGCTCGCCGCCCGATAAGCTGTCCACCAGCCGTCCGGCAAAAGGCAGCAGGCCAACCTGGGCAATCGCATCCTCCACCCGATCGCGATCCTCCTGACCAAACCGTCCCAGCGCGCCGTGCCAGGGATAGCGGCCAATCGCCACCAGCTCCCGCACCGTCATCCCTTCGGCGGCCGGTAGCTGCTGCGGCAGATAGGCCACCGCACGGGCAAAGGCTTTGCTGTTCCAGCGCCCGACCGGCTGCTGATTCAGCAGTACCTCGCCGCGGCTGGCCGTATGGTGACGGCCCAGCATTTTTAACAGCGTTGATTTGCCCGAGCCATTATGACCAATCAGCGCGGTCACTTTACCCGGCTGAAACGTCAGTGACAGCGGCTGAAGGAGGATACGACCCGGCACTTCAAAACTGGCATTCTCCAGCGTGAAGGTCGCCTCGTCTGCGTGCGGATGCGGCATGGTTATTCCTGTGAACGGGCGCCGCAGCGCCCGGTTAAATCAGAATCTGAAGGTGGCGGTGCCGACAATCTGACGCTCCGCGCCCCAGTAACAGGCGTATTCACGGTAGCAGCTGGCGACATACTCACGGTCAAACAGATTGTTAACGTTGATGCCCACCGACGAACCCGGCAGACCGAAACGGCCCAGATCATATTTCAGCGCCGCGTCCACCGTGGTGTAACCGGCCACTGTAAAGTTCTGGTTCTGCTGGGTGCCCGCGCTGTAAAGCCCCTGACTTTCACCCACGTAACGCACACCCGCGCCCAGCGTCACGCCCGACAGGGCAGTTTCGTGGAAGGTGTAGTCGCTCCACAGGGAAGCCATATGCTTCGGCACCTGTACCGGCGTTTTGCCTTTCAACTGGGTATCTTCGGTGTACTCCGCGTCGGTATAGGTGTAGGAGGCGGTCAGGTTGACGTTGGCATTGAGCGCCGCTTTAGCTTCCAGCTCGACGCCGCGCGACCGGATTTCGCCGCTCTGCACGCTGAAGAAGGGATGATTCTTCGTGTCAGGATCGGCGGTCAGGTTTTTGGTTTTGGTCAGCTGATAAAGCGCTGCCGTCAGCACCACCGGACGATCTTTCGGCACATACTTCACGCCCGCTTCGTACTGTTTCGCGCGTGACGGATCAAACGCCTGGCCTTCATAGTTCGCACCGGCATTGGGAATAAAGGCTTCGCTGTAACTGAAATAAGGGGCGATACCGTTATCAAACACATAGTTCAGCCCCCCGCGCCAGGTGAAAGCCTGATCGTTCTGGCGATCGACACTGTCCGCCACCCGATCGTAAACCGAGGTCATGGCGTAATCGTAGCGACCGCCCAGCGTCAGCACCCAGCGGTTCCACTCCATCTGATCCTGGGCATAGAGACCGGTCTGGCGCTGCTTGTTGAGATGCTGATAAGGCGAGGCAAACGGTGTCACGCTGTCGTTGCCATATTGCGGATTAACCGCGTTCAGGCTGGAGGCGGAACCAAACTGCGCGTCAATATCATTGCGGGTGCGCTGGAAATCCACCCCCAGCAGCAGCGTATGATCGACCTGGCCGGTGGCAAACTTCGCCTGCGCCTGCGTATCCACCGCAAACTGGTTCAGCGTCTCCTGGGAAGTCGCCGAACCACGGGTAATCTGCTGCGTCTCAGGCAGGAAACCATTGCCATAGATACTGCGGTAATCGGTGCGCAGGTCGGCGTAACGCAGGTTCTGGCGCAGCGTCCAGGTGTCGTTAACGCTATGCTCGGCGTTATAGCCGACCATTTTAGTGGTGCGCGAAATCTTATTGCTCTGTTCGCCTTCATCGAAGTTGGTCGGCAGTTTGTACTGGCTGCCATCGGCGCGGGTGATCGGCACCACCGTGCCCTGACGCGGCAGCCAGCCGTAGTAGCCGGTTTCCGGTTCGTTCTGGAAATAGCTCAGCAGGTCAACGCGGGTGCGATCGTCGGGACGCCAGCTGAATGACGGAGCGATGGTGTAGCGCTTCTCTTTGTTCATCGCCTGCTGCGCATCCTGGCTGCGCGCCTGACCGGTCAGGCGGTAGCTGTAGACGCCGTCATCATCCAGCGCGCCGCTGAAGTCGAAACCGGTTGAGAAGAGGTTATCACTGCCCATCTGGAACTGCACTTCACGCAGGGTTTCCTGGGTTGGGCGCTTACTGACCAGCGCCACGACCCCGCCAGGGTTGCTTTTGCCATAAAGCACCGACACCGGACCGCGCAGCAGTTCCGCGCGCTCCAGGAAATAGGGATCGATGGCAAACTCAGAGTAGTTGTCTCCCTGAAGTTTCAGCCCATCCAGATACTGATTGGTATTGGTTTCGCTGAAGCCGCGAATCGACAGCGCATCAATCACGTCTGAACTGCCGCGGTTGCCGGTCAGCACGCCCGGCGTGTAGTTAAACGCCCCTTTGACGCTGGTGACGTTACGCATCGCCATCTCTTCGCGGGTGACGACGGAGATGGACTGCGGCGTTTTTTCAATCGGCGTATCCGTTTTGCTGCCGGTGGCGCTCTGTTTCGCGGCGATGGTGGCGGCCGGCCCCCAGGCGCTTTCCGCTCCGGCGTCACTGCCGCCCGCGGCCGAGACCACCATCGTCTCTTCTGCATGGAGGCGGCTGCTCAGGCTGCTGAGTGCCAGCGTCATCATTACGGCCAGCAGGGATCGGGAAAAGTGTATTTTGGTATTGTCAGAAAAAGTCGTTCGCGCATTCATAAAAAGTGTCTCGTAACAATCAGGGATGGGCAGGCGAATCGAAACGATAATGATTATTATAACCGTTGGATAATATGCGAAACCTGAGCGGCACTGCAAGGAGAAATCCCAGCCGTGACGCCGTTTGCAGGCCGATTAACCGGTATTGATCGCGAACAAAAAAAGGGCGCCGAAGCGCCCTTTTTAACCTGTCTGACCGATTTATTTGCCAAACATATCTTTTATCCAGCCCGCTACGCCGTCGCTGTCTTTCTGCTCCGACGGCTGCTGAGCCGGTTGTTGCGGCTGCTGTTGCTGCTGTTGTTGCTGCTGCTGATCGAACAGCTGTTGCTGCTGCTGGATCTGCTGCTGCTGTTGCTGACACAGCGCGTTAGGATCGAGCGCCCACACCGGCAGCGAGCGCCAGGTGCTGCTGCCGGTGCCGCAGACAAAGTTACCGGCAGAGTCGATATTCATCAGCGACACATCTTCCGGCGGCGTCAGCTGCAACGGCATCGGTGCCTGATTATCCAGGTAACGGCGATAGAGCTGCATCGCCCCGCTGGCCCCATAGAGCTTCGTCGGCTGGTTGTTATCGCGCCCTACCCAGGTGATCGCCACCTCTTTGCCATCAATACCGGCAAACCAGCTGTCGACCAGATCGTTGGTGGTACCGGTTTTTCCGGCCAGATGCGCTTTCGGGAAACGCGCGCCCAGCGCACGGGCGGTGCCGTGATCGGCCACCTGCTGCATGGTGTAGAGCGTCAGATAGGCGGCCTGCGCCGGTTCAACCCGCTGCGCCTGCGGATAGCTCTGATAGAGCACGCTGCCATCTTCAGCGATCACCGAACGCACCGCCGACAGCGTCGCGCGGTTACCGCCGCTGGCGATCGACTGGAACGCCTGCGCCACTTCAACCGGCGTCAGGTTTAACGCGCCCAGCAGCATCGCCGGAACCGGATGAAGCTGATCGGTCGGGACACCCAGCTTGTTCCAGGTATCGACCACCGCGTCCAGCCCCAGCGTCATGCCGAGGTTAACCGTCGGCACGTTCATCGAGTTGGTCAGCGCATCCACCAGCATCACTTTGCCGCTGAAGCGACGATCGTCATTCATTGGCTTCCAGACGCTGCCGTTTGGCTGTTTCAGGGCAATCGGCTCATCGGCGATCCAGCTGTTGAGCCGGTAGCTGTTGGGCTGACTCAGCGCGGTGAGATAGGTCGCCGGTTTCGCCAGTGAGCCGATAGAGCGGCGCGCCTGCAACGCACGGTTATAACCGGCGAACTGTGGATCGGCTCCGCCGACCATGGCGCGCACTTCACCGCTGAAGCGGTCCACCACCACCATCGCCGTTTCAAGATCTTTCAGGCCGCGCTGTTTTTTCAGCGTCGGGATGCCGTCAATCACCGCTTTTTCCGCCGCATCCTGCGACACCGGATCGAGCGTGGTGAAGATTTTCACCCCGGAGAGATCTTTCACCTTGTCGCCCAGCTTCGCCTGAAGCTCGTTACGCACCATCTGCATAAAGGCGGGCTGTGGCGTGATCACGCCGCCTTTTGGCTGCACGCCCAGCGGACGTGCCGAGAGCATGTCATACAGCTCCTGGTCGATCACTTTCTGCTGCTGCAACAGGCGCAGCACCAGGTTGCGGCGTTCCAGCGCCAGTTTCGGGTTGCGCCACGGGTTATAGAGCGACGCCCCTTTCACCATGCCGACCAGCATCGCCTGCTGATCGAGGCTCAGCTCATCCACCGGACGGCCAAAGTAGTAAAGGCTCGCCAGCGGGAAGCCGCGGATCTGATCGCTGCCCGCCTGACCGAGATAGACCTCATTCAGGTAGAGTTCCAGAATACGGTCTTTGCTGTAGCGCGCATCCATGATCACCGCCATATAGGCTTCACGCGCTTTACGCCACAGCGAACGCTCGTTGGTGAGGAACAGGTTCTTCACCAGCTGCTGCGTCAGGGTACTGCCGCCCTGCACCGCTTTTCCGGCGGTGATATTCGCCAGGAAGGCGCGGCCAATCGAGTAAGGGCTGATACCGTCATGCTCATAGAAGTGGCGATCTTCGGTGGCGATCAGCGTATCGACCAGCAGATCCGGGAAACCGGTGCGCGGCACAAAGAGTCGCTGTTCACCGTTCGGCGATTGCAGCATGGTGATCAGGCGCGGATCGAGGCGGAAAAAGCCGAAATCACGGCCGGTGTCGAGGTTTTTAATCTCGCTCAGCTCATCTTTCGTAAAGCTCATGCGCGCGTGGATCTGCCCCTCTTTACTGTCGGGGAAATCAAACGGGCGGCGCAGCAGATCGATGGTGTTGCCTTTGACCGAAAACTCGCCGGGGCGGGTAATGCGTGACACTTCGCGATACTGCGTACCTTCCAGCAGCGCCACCATTTCACTTTTGTTGTAGGCCATGCCCGGTTCCAGGCTGACCATGCGGCCATAGACGGTGGCGGGCAGCTGCCACACTTTACCGTCAATCCGGCTGCGAATTTCTGAGTCGAGGTAGATGCCCCAGGCGGCCATCACTACCACAAACACCAGGAACAGTTTGATTACCCATCCCAGCCAACGGCGTTTGCCGCGCGGCGGTTTTCCACCTTTACCTTTACGTGGCACCGGCGCTTCCTCCTCGTCATCATAAAAATCGTCCTGCGTATCCTGTTCGATACCTCTGCGTCGTCCCCGGCCCGCACTGCTGCGCGGCGACAACGGTTTACCTTTGCGCCCGATAGGTTCGCGATCGTTCCCCGACATTACTTTTCTTCTCCAGGCAGTGCTTACGGCAGCGCCGCTACTCTAACCGCTTTCTCGCGTGTCGCATGGCAGAACCCTCTGAATTCGATCCAGCTGACTCAACCCTGCGGGGACATTTTTTTGGTGCGCCTTGTTGGCAAGGCGGTGGCCGGGTCCTCTGGCCAGAGATGTTTCGGATAGCGGCCCTTCATCTCTTTACGGACCTCCGGCCAGGCACCGCGCCAGAACGCCGCCAGATCACGGGTGATCTGCAACGGGCGCTGCGCCGGCGATAACAGCTCCAGCACCAGCGGAATGCGGCCTTCCGCCACGCTGGGATTACTCGCTTCGCCAAACATCTCCTGAATCCGTACCGCCAGCGCGGGCGGCTTATCCGCGTGGTAGCGAATCGGCAGCCGGCTTCCGGTCGGCACAGTGTAATGAGTTGGCAGCGCACTATCCAGCCGCTGACGTTGTGACCATGTGAGTAAATGTAATAGCCCGCTGGTCAGATTGACCGCCTGCAAACTTCTGAGATCGCGCACCGCCGCCATCTGCGGCAGCAGCCACTGCGGCAGGCTCGCCAGCAGCGCCTCATCATCGGTGGCGGGCCAGCTCTCTTCCGGCAGCCACTGCGCGGCACACTGGATACGCAGCCGCAGCTGTTCCGCCTCCGGGGTCCAGCCCAGCACCGCCAGCCCCTTTTCGGCGATCCAGCGCAGCATTGCCGCGTGCAGCAGCGCCGGTTCCGGGCGCGCCAGCGGCTGCGCCTTCAGGATCAGCGCGCCAATCTGCTCACGCTTCAGCGCGCGCAGCGTGCCCTTCTCTTCATCCCACTCCACCTCAGTGCGGCGCTCAATCAGCCCAGGCTGCTGCTGGCACAGCGCCTCAATATCGACCGGCAGCGCCAGCAACATGCGGGCATCCGGGGCGGCGCTGCCCTGTAATAAAGCGGGCGCGATCAGCCATTCATTGCGCGTCAGGCCATCCTGCTCATCCAGTCTCGCGCCCAGCCCGTTGGCCAGCTGATAGCGACCGCTCTGGTCACGTCGCCGCGCCAGCCGATCGCCAAACCCCGCCGCCAGCAGGCCAGCGAGGCGATCTTCATCCATCTGCCCGCCACCGATTTTCAGCCGCTGCTGCCATTGCCTGGCCCGCCGCTGCCAGTGCGGTTGCGGCCGGTGCAGCGCATCCCGCAGATCGGCACTGCCGCTGCGCGGCGGATCTTCCAGAATCGCCACCAGCAGCGCGGCGCTGGCCACCGCATCCGGCTCCTCGCCCGCCGCGCAGAGCACGGCGGCCAGCCGCGGATCGCAGCCGAGCCGCGCCATCCGGCGTCCCATCGTATTGAGCAGGCCGTTGTCGTCCAGCGCGCCCAGCTGAGTAAGCTGACGCTGCGCCGCCTCCAGATGTCTGGCTGGCGGCAGATCCAGCCACTGCAACTGCTGCGGCTGACGACAGCCCCATTGCAGCAGATCGAGCCACAGCGACGCGAGATCGCTCTGCACGATTTCTGGTTCGCTCTGCACCGCCGCGCGGGATGCCTGCTCCTGCGGCAGCAGATGCAGGCAGATACCGGGCATCAGACGCCCGGCGCGTCCGGCGCGCTGGATCATCGACGCCTGGCTGATGCGCTGGGTTTGCAGTCGCGTCACGCCGCTGCGGGCGTCAAACAGCGCCGTGCGCTCCAGCGCGCTGTCGACCACCAGCCGGATACCCTCAATGGTCAGGCTGGTTTCGGCGATATTGGTGGCCAGTACCACTTTGCGGCGGCCGCTGGCGGCGGGCAGGATCGCCCGGCGCTGCGCGGCCAGCGGCAGTGCGCCATAGAGCGGCGTCAGATCCACCTCATCACTGATGCGCGATTCCAGCTCACGCTTCACCCGCTCGATCTCCGCCACGCCCGGCAGGAACAGCAGCAGCGATCCGCTCTCCTCCCGCAGCAGCTGCGCCACTTCCCGCGCCACCGCCTCTTCAAAGCGCACCTGCGGATTCAGCGCGGCGTAACGTCGCTCAACCGGATAGCTGCGTCCCTCTGAGACGATCAGCGGCGCGTCGGGCAGCAGCGCCGCCAGCCGCGCGTTGTCCAGCGTGGCGGACATCAGCATGATCTTCAGGTCGTCGCGCAGACCCTGCTGCACATCGAGCAGCAGCGCCAGCGCCAGATCCGCCTGCAAACTTCGCTCATGAAACTCATCGAGGATCACCAGCGACACCCCCTCCAGCATCGGGTCGTGCTGTAACATCCGCGTCAGCATCCCTTCCGTGACCACCTCCAGCCGGGTCTCTGGTCCGACGCAGCTTTCGCCGCGCATGCGGAAGCCCACCGTGGCACCCGGCTGTTCGCCGAGTTGCTCCGCCAGCCGCTGCGCCACATTGCGCGCCGCCAGCCGCCGTGGCTCCAGCATGATGATCCGGCCCGGCAGTCCGGCCTGTTGCAGCAGTTGCAGCGGCAGCCAGGTTGACTTGCCCGCGCCCGTCGGCGCAGCCAACAGGATTTGGGGGGCACGACTCAGCGCCGCCAGAATGTCAGGCAGCACCGCGCTGACCGGTAAATCGCTCACAGCAAACTCCGCTTCTGCCTGTGCTAAGATGGCGCGCATTGTAGCATCCATCCGTGATATTTGCCGGAGAGCGCCATGGCGACACAACGCTTATTTTTTGCCATCAGCCTGCCTGAAGAGATGCAGCAACAGCTGGTGCGCTGGCGGGCCGACACCTTTCCTGCCGAGGCGGGCCGGCCGGTGGTGGCGGCGAATCTGCATCTGACGCTGGCGTTTCTGGGGGAGGTCGCGCCTGACACCGCTCAGCGCCTGCAAACCCTGGCGTCGCGCATTGTGCAGCCCGGCTTTGATCTCGATCTCGATGACGCTGGCCACTGGCCGCGTCCCGGCGTGGTCTGGCTCGGCTGCCAGCGTGCGCCGCGTGGCCTGTTGCAGCTCGCCAGCCTGCTGCGGGCGCAGGCCGCCCGGCATGGCTGTTACCAGAGCCCGCAGCCGTTTCATCCGCACATTACGCTGTTACGCCACGCCACCCAGCCGGTGGCTTTACCGCCGCGCGGTTTTCACTGGCGCTTTCGCGTCACCACCTTCTCGCTGTTCGCCTCTGAATATGCGCGGGGGCGCAGCCACTATCGCACGCTGGCCAGCTGGCCATTATCGCCGCAGGAACCCTATGCACTTCACCCCACCGCTTAAGCCCGCGCGCCTGATCGCCCGCTATAAACGCTTTCTGGCCGATGTCGAGACGCCCGACGGCGAGCTGTTGACCATCCACTGCGCCAACACCGGTGCCATGACCGGCTGCGCCACGCCGGGCGACCGGATCTGGTATTCGACATCCGACAGCCTGACGCGCAAATATCCCCACAGCTGGGAGCTGACCGAAACGCAGCAGGGCCACTGGATCTGCGTCAATACCCTGCGCGCTAATCAGCTGGTGGCCGAGGCACTGGATCAAAACAGG
This sequence comes from Pantoea sp. C2G6, assembly GCF_051336815.1. Taxonomy (NCBI): domain Bacteria; kingdom Pseudomonadati; phylum Pseudomonadota; class Gammaproteobacteria; order Enterobacterales; family Erwiniaceae; genus Pantoea; species Pantoea sp. C2G6. The sequence goes on along the minus strand of NZ_JBGMNJ010000007.1, from coordinate 173,224 downwards.
CTGCCCGCGCTGGCGGGATATACCCATCGTCAGGCTGAAGTAAAATATGGCAGTGAAAAAAGCAGAATTGATTTCCTGCTCAAAGCAGAGGGTCAGCGCAACTGCTATATTGAGGTGAAATCCGTAACCCTTTTACAGCAGGGAAAAGGTTATTTTCCGGATGCGGTGACGGTTCGGGGCCAGAAACATCTGCGCGAGCTGGCTATGGTCGCGGCAGAGGGCCATCGGGCCGTTTTATTGTTTGCCATTCTGCACACGGGGATTGAGGACGTCTCTCCGGCGCGTCACATTGACGCGGTCTATGCAGAACAACTGGTCCAGGCGCAGCGGAGCGGTGTAGAGGTTTTAGCGTATCGGGCAGACTTATCGGCGCAAGGTATGATTCTTAAAACGCCGATCAACGTAACCTTGTAATATCTTTTGCAATTTGTTGTGTTAAGAATGTTCTGAGCTAAAGTTCAACTACGCTGTTCCTCACAGGTTTGTCAAGGTGCGTTCATGAGTAATTGCCAACCCTGACGGCTTCTGTTATTTATAGCGGCCTGTTTTTTTCCCCATATGGGGATCGATGTACCCCGTCATCGTCAGAGGGCAGGCGAGCAGCAACGCACCTGCAAGACGTCAGTCAGAGGGTATAGTGCGTGTTATCCAGGAGAAGCAACATGCAAGAAGGGCAAAACCGTAAAACATCGTCCCTGAGTATTCTCGCCATCGCTGGGGTGGAGCCTTATCAGGAGAAGCCAGGCGAAGAGTATATGAACGACGCGCAGCTGACCCATTTTCGCAAGATTCTGGAAGCCTGGCGCAACCAACTGCGGGACGAAGTCGATCGTACCGTGTCGCATATGCAGGATGAAGCCGCTAACTTCCCGGACCCGGTTGACCGTGCCGCGCAGGAAGAGGAGTTCAGCCTGGAGCTGCGTAACCGCGATCGCGAACGCAAACTGATTAAAAAGATCGAGAAGACGCTGAAGAAAGTGGAAGATGACGACTTCGGCTACTGCGATTCCTGTGGCGTAGAGATTGGTATCCGCCGTCTCGAAGCGCGTCCTACCGCCGATCTCTGCATCGACTGTAAGACGTTAGCAGAAATTCGTGAGAAACAAATGGCCGGCTGATGCCGCGTCCAGCCTGTTACCACGCAGTGGAACACTCCCTGTTGTGTCCGCTGCGTGGTCACTTCTGAATCCTATGTCATCCTCCTGCATCGGTCGTTTCGCCCCTTCCCCCTCTGGTGAACTCCATTTTGGCTCGCTGATTGCCGCATTAGGCAGCTACCTGAGCGCGCGCGCGCAAAACGGCCTGTGGCGGGTACGGATAGAAGATATTGATCCGCCGCGTGAAGTGCCGGGCGCGGCCAGCCGCATCCTGCGTCAGCTGGAGCATTACGGATTAGAGTGGGATGGCGAGGTGCTGTGGCAGTCACAGCGTCATGAAGCCTACCGCGAGGCGCTCGCCTGGTTACAGCAGCATCGTCAGAGCTATTTCTGCACCTGCCCGCGGCGGCGCATTCAGCAGATTGGCGGCTTCTATGATGGTTACTGCCGCGATCGGCAACGCGGACCGGAAAATGCCGCGCTGCGGTTACGACAGCACGCGCCGGTGCTTGCGTTTGACGACCGTTTACGCGGTCGCGTGGAAGCGGACAGGCGACTGGCGCAGGAAGATTTTATTATTCACCGCCGGGATGGGCTGTTCGCCTATAACCTGGCGGTGGTGGTCGATGACCATTTTCAGGGCATTACCGAAGTGGTGCGCGGCGCCGACCTGATTGAGCCGACGGTGCGGCAGATTGCGCTCTATCAGCAATTTGGCTGGCCGGTGCCCGCCTGGCTGCATCTGCCGCTGGCGCTGAATCACGACGGCAATAAGCTGTCGAAGCAGAATCATGCGCCCGCCCTGCCGGAAGGCGATGCCAGACCGCTGTTAGTGGCGGCGTTACGCTTCCTCGGACAGCCGGTTTCCAGCGGCTGGCAGGAGTTAACGCAGGAGAAACTGCTGTCTGATGCGGTGTCGCAGTGGAATATCGCTTTGATGCCGCAACAGAACGCCCTGAAACCGGATGCATAGACAACAGCATTCTCAAACGGTTCTCAACAGGCTATGATTAGCCGCTGATTTTACCTACACCCTAATTGCCACTGTCGAGGTGTCCCATTTTTACCCGAGTAGCTAATTTTTGCCGGAAAGTCCTGAAGCGTGATGAAGAGGAAGCCCCAGCAGAGGTTGAACCAGAGCGTCTTATGACCATCATCCCTCGTGAAAGCCACACCATCTCACGCAAAGACATCAGCGAAAATGCCCTCAAAGTGCTCTATCGCCTGAATAAAGCCGGTTATGAAGCCTATCTGGTAGGCGGTGGCGTTCGCGATTTGCTACTGGGGCAAAAACCGAAAGATTTCGACGTGACCACCAACGCCACCCCTGAGCAGATGCGTAAGCTGTTTCGCAACTGCCGGCTGGTTGGCCGCCGTTTCCGGCTGGCGCATGTGATGTTCGGTCCTGAAGTGATCGAAGTCGCCACCTTCCGTGGCCACCATCAGGCGGAAGAGCCGGAAGAGGATCGCAACAGTTCTCAGCGCGCCCAGAGCGGCATGCTGCTGCGTGACAATATCTTTGGCTCTATCGAAGATGACGCGCAGCGCCGCGATCTCACTATCAACAGCCTCTACTACAGCGTCGCCGATTTCAGCGTCCGTGATTACGTGGGTGGCATCAGCGATCTGGAACAGGGCATTATTCGTCTGATTGGCGACCCGGAAACCCGCTACCGCGAAGATCCGGTCCGTATGCTGCGCGTCGCGCGCTTTGCCGCCAAACTGAATATGCGCATTGCCCCGGAAACCGCCGAGCCGATTCCGCGTCTCGCCTCGCTGCTGCGTGATATTCCGCCTGCCCGCCTGTTTGAAGAGTCGCTGAAGCTGTTACAGGCTGGCTACGGCTACAGTACCTATCTCAAGCTGTGTGAATATCAGCTGTTCCAGCCGCTGTTCCCGACCCTGGCACGTAACTTCACGGAAAACAGTGACAGCCACATGGAGCGGATGGTGGCGCAGGTGTTGAAGAACACCGACAACCGCATTCACAATGAGATGCGCGTCAATCCGGCGTTTCTGTTTGCCGCCATGTTCTGGTATCCGCAGCTGGAAACCGCAGAACGTATCGCGCAGGAGAGTGGCCTGACCTACTTCGAAGCCTTTGCGATGGCGATGAACGATACGCTGGATGAAGCCTGCCGCGCGCTGGCGATCCCGAAACGTATCACCTCGCTGATCCGGGACATCTGGCTGTTGCAGCTGCGCATGTCGCGTCGCCACGGGAAACGCGCCTGGAAACTGATGGAGCACCCGAAATTCCGCGCCGCTTACGACTTGCTGGCGCTGCGGGCTGAAGTGGAAAATAACCCGGAACTGCTGCGTCTGAGCCAGTGGTGGGGAGAATTCCAGGTGGCTGCGCCGCCGCAGCAGAAAAACATGCTGAATAACCTGGGCGACGATCCGGTGCCACGCAATCGCTCGCGCCGTCCGCGCCGTCGTTCTTCCGCGCCGCGTCGTGACAACCAGAACGCTTCATGACCCGGGTTTACCTCGCGTTAGGCAGTAACCTTGCCGATCCGCTGCATCAGGTTGATGCAGCGCTGACCGCACTCGACGCGCTGCCGCAGACGCAGCGCATCGCCACCTCCCCCTTCTACCGCACGCCGCCCTATGGCCCGCCCGATCAGCCCGATTTCCTCAACGCCGCCGTGGCGCTGGAGACCGAACTCAGTGCCGAAGCGCTGCTCGATCACACCCAGCGCATTGAGCTGGAGCATGGCCGGGTGCGTAAGGCAGAACGCTGGGGTCCGCGCACGCTGGATATTGATCTGATGCTGTTTGGCGACGCGGTGATCCGCACCGAACGGCTGATTGTGCCGCACTACGACCTGCTGAATCGCGCCTTTATGCTGCTGCCGCTGCTGGCGATTGCCCCGCAAGCGCGCCTGCCGGATGGCCGTGCGCTCAGCGCGATTCTGGCTACCCTCGACAGCAGCAGTATCACGCTGTGGCAGCGCTGACCGACAAACCTCACTCTCTGATTCCGCTCTTTCACGCTATCCAGTAAACTGCGCCCATCAGAATTCCTGAGTTGAGAGCGCCATGAAACCCACCACGATTTCACATCTGCGTCAGGCGAAAGCCAGCGGTAAAAAATTCGCGACGCTGACCGCCTACGATTTCAGTTTTGCCCGCCTGTTTGCCGATGAAGGTATTCAGGTGATGCTGGTTGGTGACTCCCTGGGTATGACCATACAGGGCCATGATTCGACGCTGCCGGTGACGGTCAGCGACATCGCCTATCACACCGCCGCCGTTCGCCGTGGCGCGCCTCAGGCGCTGCTGCTCGCCGACCTGCCGTTTATGAGTTATGGCACGCCACAGCAGACCTTTGACAGTGCCGCGCAGCTGATGCGCGCCGGGGCCAATATGGTCAAGCTGGAGGGCGGCAGCTGGCTGGCGGAGACGGTGCGGATGCTGACCGAACGGGCGGTGCCGGTGTGCGGTCATCTCGGCCTGACGCCGCAATCGGTCAATATCTTTGGCGGTTATAAAGTGCAGGGTCGCGACGAAGCCGGGGCCGAGCAGCTGCTGGCCGACGCGCTGGCGCTGGAAGCCGCGGGCGCGCAGCTGATGGTGCTGGAGTGCGTGCCGGTTGCGCTGGCGCAGCGGGTCACCGCCGCGCTCGCTATCCCGGTGATCGGCATCGGAGCCGGTAATGTCACCGACGGGCAGATTCTGGTGATGCACGATGCGCTGGGCGTAACCGGCGGCCATATTCCCAAATTTGCTAAAAACTTTCTGGCGGAGAGCGGCGATATTCGCGCGGCGATTCGCCACTATATCGCCGAAGTCGAAGCCGGAACTTACCCGGCGGCAGAGCACAGTTTCCAGTAATCCAGGAGAGTCACCGTGTTGATCATTGAAACGCTGTTGATGCTGCGCCAGGAAGTGCGTCGCTGGCGTCAGCAGGGAAAACGCATTGCGCTGGTGCCCACCATGGGCAATCTGCATGAAGGGCATCTGACGCTGGTGGATGAGGCGCGGGCGCGTGGCGACATTGTCATCGTCTCGATCTTTGTCAATCCGATGCAGTTCGATCGCGCCGACGATCTGGCGCGCTATCCGCGCACCCTCCAGGAAGATTGCGAAAAGCTGAACCGCCACCAGGTTGATGTGGTGTTTGCCCCCTCCCCGGCCGAGGTCTATCCGCAGGGCGCGCAGAATCAGACCTTTGTTGAGGTGCCGGTGCTCTCCTCTCTGCTGGAAGGCGCTACCCGTCCGGGCCATTTTCGCGGCGTAGCCACCATCGTCAGCAAGCTGTTTAATCTGGTGCAGCCCGACATTGCCTGTTTCGGTGAAAAGGATTTTCAGCAGCTGGCTATCATTCGTAAGATGGTGGCCGATATGGGATTCGATATTGAGATTGTTGGCGTGCCAACCGTGCGGGCCAAAGATGGGCTGGCGCTGAGTTCACGTAACGGCTATCTCACCGCTGAAGAGCGTAAGCTGGCGCCGGTGCTGAGCCAGGTGATGCAGCAGATGGCGACGCGGCTGGCGAATGGTGAGCGTCACATTGATGAGATCGTCGAGGCCGCCAGTCAGGCCCTGCTGGAGCAGGGATTACGCCCCGATGGTCTGGCGATCTGTGATGCGGAAACGCTACAGCCGCTGACGGTGGAGAGCCAGCGTGCCGTGGTGCTGATGGCCGCCTGGCTGGGTAACGCCCGCCTGATCGATAATCAAACCGTGGATCTGACGCAGTAATTGCGAGCGCAGGTCATTTTATTACTCGTCTGACAAGGTTTCTGGCTATGATTCGCACTGTTTTACAAGGCAAATTGCACCGCGTGAAAGTGACGCAGGCGGACCTCAACTATGAAGGTTCCTGCGCTATCGATCAGGACTTCCTCGATGCCTCCGGCATTCTGCAATATGAAGCGATCGATATTTATAACGTCACCAACGGTCAGCGTTTTTCCACCTACGCGATCGCCGCGGAGCGTGGCTCGAAAATCATCTCGGTGAACGGTGCCGCCGCCCGCTGCGCCTGCGAAGGGGATATTTTAATTATCTGCTCCTACGTGCAGGTCGAAGATGCGGAAGCGCGCCAGTGGCAGCCGAAGGTCGCCTATTTCGAAGGCGACAATCAGATGAAGCGTCTGGCGAAAGCGCTGCCGGTGCAGATCGCCTGATTAACTGTTCATCTGACAAAAAAAGGGCCACCGCTAAAACGGTGGCCCTTTTCAGTTCCGCTGCCGCCATTAAACCGCTTTGGTTGTCATGGGCTTCGATGACTTTTTCATGGTGAAGAGGAAATTAAACCAGCCGCGTTTTCTCATCAGACATAATGTCCACGGCAACGCCAGCGCCACCAGAAACGCCGAAATAAACTTCAGATCGTTAACCCAGGCTGACGGGCTTTCAAACTTCACAATCTTACTGAAGAACTGAATCGCCAGATAATGGGAGAGATAAAAGACGATGGAGTTCACGCCAATATAGTAGACCAGTTCAGACTTCAGCTTCAGCGCAATCCAGACAAAGAATGGCACCGACAACAGTGCCAGCGGGGATAATAACGCCTGAGAATGACGCTCCAGCACAAAGATATTCAGGCAGGAGAGCAGTACAAAACTGACCAGCGAAATCAGCAGCGTCGGACCATGCTGCACTTTCTCCGCAATATCGACCTGCTTTCTCACCACATAGTCGCCCAGATAGAAGAAGACAAACAGATAGAGCGATTTGTTGATATGGGTATTGTCGAAGCTGGCAAACACGCCGTCGGCCTCAATCGCCGGCAGCGCCCAGCTGAGCGTCATACAGACGGCAAACACCACCAGAAACGGCAACTGACGGGCAAAGATAATCACAATAAAGAAGATAAACAGCGAATGCAGGAACCAGGTCATATCACCCCCACCGGTCAGGTGAGAGAGAATAATATTCATCGGGGATTGCGGGGTATTGGCCATCGAGCTGAACAGAATTTTTAACCCGCCGTAAACCGCGACCCAGACCACAAACGGATAGAGGATACTGCGCACTTTGTTATTAAAAAAAGGCCCCAGACCTTTTCTTAAACCGGCATCGACAAATAAGCCGGAAACAAAGAACATCAACCCCAGTCTCACCGGTGCCAGCATCTCATTTAACAGGCTGCTGAAGGCGGTGAAGTGACCGGCGTTATTATGTACAGCGATGGTACTATGCAAAAAAATGATTGCGAGAATACTTAACCCCCGCAGATTATCGATCCACGTAATACGATTCATCTTTTCCTGCCTTTGATTAAAAACTGGCCCTGTTTCGATGCCATTTTTCTTATTAAAAAACGCCCCATTCCCGCATTTTCATCCATGATCAGAGGAATAACCTTAATCTGGCGATATTTTGATAACTCAGCCGGAAATAAACAACAGCCAGCGTTTAAGGCTATTCTTAAAAAAGATTTAACAGTTGAGAATCATTAAGATAGAAATAATCGCCCGATTATTATCAGATAATACTTAGGGTATTTTTTTGCCACATATAAACAGAGTGAGGCATGCAGCGGCGGACTGGGGACAAAAACGGCGGGCAGACAGGCATGGTGGTTATTAAAAAGTTAAATGGTTAGTGACTCCCTTTTCAGGCGTAACGAACTTTTCGCCGGGCAAAAAAAAAGCCACGCCTTTATCGCGGCGTGGCTTTTAATCATCCGGCTTTCCGTCAGGTGCGTAATCCGCGCCCGCGCTGAATCAGCGAATAGACCAGCGCATAAAACACCAGAATAAAGGCCAGCAGTACCGAGAGTGTAAACACCAGCGGCACGTCATTAATGCCGAGGAAGCCATAGCGGAAACCGCTGATCATATAGACGATAGGGTTCAGCTTAGAGACCGCCTGCCAGACCGGCGGCAGCAGGCTCAGCGAATAGAATACGCCGCCGAGGTAGGTTAAGGGCGTCAGCACAAAGGTCGGGATCAGGCTGATGTCGTCAAAGGTGCGGGCAAACACCGCGTTCAGCAAACCGGCCAGCGAAAAGAGGATCGCCGTCAGCAGCAGCGTGATAGCGACCATCGACCAGGAGTGGACGTGAAACGGCACAAAGAACAGCGAAATCGCCGTCACCAGAATGCCGACGCAGATGCCGCGCGCCACGCCGCCGCCGACATAGCCAGCAATAATAATGTGGGTGGGCACCGGAGCGACCAGCAGCTCTTCGATATTGCGCTGGAACTTGGCGCTAAAGAACGACGACGCCACGTTGGCGTAGGCATTGGTGATCACCGCCATCATGATCAATCCCGGCACGATGAACTGCATATAGCTGAAGCCGTGCATCTCCCCGATACGTGACCCGATAAGATTCCCGAAGATGATGAAGTAGAGGGTCATGGTGATCACCGGCGGCACCAGGGTCTGGATCCAGATACGGGCAAACCGGTTAATCTCTTTGGCCCAGATACTCTTCAGCGCCACCCAGTACAAATGTGTCATGCTTTTGCTCCTGTTTTTCCCTGCGTCGTCAGGCCGACAAACAGCTCTTCCAGACGGTTGGCTTTATTACGCATGCTCAGCACCTGCACGCCCTGCGCACTCAGCTGACTGAAGACGCTGTTCAGCCCCTGCTCGCGCAGCACTTCAACTTCCAGCGTGGCGGTATCGGTCAGCCGGTACTGGAACCCTTCCAGCGTCGGCAGCGGACTGCGCGGCGCCAGGTCGAGGATAAAGGTCTCCGACTTGAGCTTAGAGAGCAGCCCTTTCATCGAGGTGTTCTCGACCAGCTCCCCGCTCTGAATAATGCCGATATTGCGGCACAGCATCTCCGCCTCTTCCAGATAGTGGGTGGTGAGAATAATGGTGGTGCCTTTGGCGTTGAGATCTTTCAGGAACACCCACATGGAGCGACGCAGTTCAATGTCGACCCCGGCGGTTGGCTCATCGAGGATCAGCAGCTTCGGCTCATGCATCAGCGCCCGGGCGATCATCAGACGGCGCTTCATGCCGCCGGAGAGCATCCGCGCGCGTTCACTGCGCTTGCCCCAGAGATCGAGCTGTTTCAGATATTTTTCCGCCCGCGCGACCGCGTCGCGGCGCTCGACGCCGTAGTAACCCGCCTGGTTAACCACGATCTGCATCACCGTTTCAAACGGGTTGAAGTTGAACTCCTGCGGTACCAGGCCGAGCTGGCGTTTGGCATTAACCACATCTTTTTCCAGATCGTAGCCAAACACCCGTACGCTGCCCTCGGATTTGTTAACCAGCGAGCTGATAATGCCGATGGTGGTCGATTTACCGGCCCCGTTAGGCCCCAGCAGCGCATAAAAATCACCCGCTTCAACGTTAAGATCAATGCCCTTCAGCGCCTGTACGCCGCCGGGATAGGTCTTGGTCAGCCGGGAAAGTTCCAGTGCATAAGTCATTCCGAATCCATACCCTGTTTTGATGGCATTGCAATGCCGTTTAAATTTATCAAGCCTTCGCCTATAGTACAGCCGCGCACTTTGCGCAGTAACCGGTCGCCCCCGCCCATGACAGACATCGACACCCTGATCAGTAATAACCGCGAATGGTCCAGACACCTGATTGAAGAAGATCCCGGCTTTTTTGAGCGGCTCGCCCAGACGCAAAAACCGCGTTTCCTGTGGATTGGCTGCTCTGACAGTCGTGTCCCCGCCGAACGTCTGACCGGACTGGAACCGGGCGAACTCTTTGTCCACCGCAACGTCGCCAACCTGGTGATTCACACCGATCTGAACTGTCTCTCCGTGGTGCAGTACGCCATCGAAGTGCTGGAAGTTGAACACGTTATCGTATGCGGCCACTACGGCTGCGGCGGCGTGCAGGCGGCGATGGATAACCCGGAGTTAGGGTTGATCGACAACTGGCTGCTGCACATCCGCGACCTCTGGTACAAGCATAGCGTGTTGCTGGGGGAACTCCCGCCGGATAAGCGCCTGGACAAACTGTGCGAAATCAACGTGATTGAACAGGTCTATAACCTGGGGCACTCCACCGTGCTGCAATCGGCCTGGAAACGCGGGCAGGATGTCTCACTGCACGGCTGGGTATACGGCATTCAGGATGGCTGCCTGCGTAACCTGGATGTGACGGCCAACAGCCGGGAGATCCTCGAACAGCGTTACCGTCACGGCATCGCCAATCTGTTGATGAATCGCGAAAACCTGAGTTGATCATAGCCTAAGGCGCGACACAGCCTACACGAAGCAGAGGGTGCCGGCCTTGGAAGAATGTGCGGTGCTGGGGATCAGGCTTCCAGCGGCACCACTTTGCCGATATAGGGCAGGTGACGATAGTGCTGAGCATAGTCGATACCAAAGCCCACCACGAACTCATCCGGGATCGCAAAACCGACATACTCGACGTTCACTTCCACTTCACGGCGCTCCGGCTTATCCAGCAGGGTGCAGATCGCCAGGGATTTCGGCTGACGCAGTTGCAGGATTTCGCGCACTTTGCTCAGGGTGTTGCCGGAGTCGATAATATCCTCGACGATCAGCACATCTTTGCCACGAATATCTTCATCCAGATCTTTCAGGATTTTCACATCGCGGCTGCTGGACATGCCGCTGCCGTAGCTGGAGGCGGTCATAAAGTCGACTTCATGCGGGACCTCAATGGCGCGACAGAGGTCAGCCATAAACATAAAGGAGCCGCGCAGCAATCCCACCAGCACCATATCGCTGCCGCTGTCGCGGTAGTGGTCGTTAATCTCTTTGCCCAGTTCAGCGATGCGCGTGGCGATTGCCTGTTCAGGGATCATCACTTCAACAGTGTGTTTCATTGCGTTCAGCCCGGTTACGTCAGAAAAGCTCCGAAGTCTACCACAGACGCAGCCACGGCGGCGGGGCCGCACGCCAGGCAAACGATTACGTGGCGAAAATTCTTCCCGGCCTGCGGCGGGTCGCTGTGATCTGCATGACCTTAGAACATTCTGGCATTTACCGGCGGGATCCGCTGCGTGATAGCCTTTATTAAACCCTGGCGTTCCCCTGCCCGCCCCCGCTGACCGGAGATTTCAATGACCTCATCATCAGGCAAAAAAACGCATGTCGGCGATCGTCCGCTGCACCCCGAAACCCAGATGCTGAACTATGGCTACGATCCGCGCCTCTCTGAAGGCGCGGTCAAACCGCCGGTGTTTCTGACCTCAACCTTTGTGTTTAACAGCGCCGAGGAGGGTCGCGATTTCTTTGACTACGTCTCGGGCCGCCGCGAGCCGCCGGAAGGGAAATCGGGCGGCCTGGTCTATTCCCGTTTTAACCATCCCAACAGCGAGATTGTTGAAGATCGGCTGGCGGTTTATGAGCAGGCGGAGAGCTGTTCGCTCTTCTCATCCGGCATGGCGGCCATCGCCACCACCCTGCTGGCGTTCGCCCGGCCCGGTGAGGTGATCCTGCACTCCCAGCCGCTGTATGGCGGCACCGAAACGCTGCTCAGCAGAACGCTGCACGACCTGAAGATCAAGGCGACGGGCTTCAGCGATGGCAATGATGAGGCCAGAGTGCGGGAGGCGGCGCAGCAGGCGATGGCGCTGGGCCGGGTGGCGGTGATCCTGATTGAAACGCCCGCCAACCCGACCAACAGCCTGGTCAATATTCGCCTGATGGCGCGCATCGCTGATGAGATTGAACAGCGGCAGGGCTCACGGCCGGTGATCGCCTGTGACAATACCCTGCTCGGCCCGCTGTTTCAGCAGCCGCTGACGCTGGGCGCTGACCTGTCACTCTACTCGCTGACCAAGTATGTCGGCGGCCACTCTGACCTGATTGCGGGCGCGGCGATGGGCAGCAAAGCGCTGATGGCGAAAGTGCGCGCCCTGCGCAGCGCAATCGGTACGCAGCTGGACCCGCACTCCAGCTGGATGCTGAGTCGCTCGCTGGAGACGCTGTCACTGCGGATGGAGAAAGCCTGGCACAACGCGGAAGCGGTGGCGGCGTTTCTGCGCGATCACCCGAAAGTGGCGAAGCTGCACTGGCTGCCCTATCTGGACGCGGAGAGTGCGGAGGGGAAAACCTACCGTGAGCAGTGCAGCGGAGCCGGTTCGACCTTTTCGTTCGATATTGTCGGCGGCCAGCCCGCCGCCTTCCGCTTTCTGAATGCGCTGTCGCTGTTTAAGCAGGCGGTGAGCCTCGGCGGCACCGAGTCGCTCGCCAGCCATCCCGGCACCACCACTCACTCCGGCGTGCCGCAGGCGGTGCGTCAGCGGATTGGGATCACTGACGCCACGGTGCGGCTGTCGATCGGCATCGAGAACGCGGGCGACCTGACTGAAGATATAAAGCTGGCGCTGGATCAGGCGTGATCAGCTGACGGTGAAGCCCAGCATCATGCCGGTATCTTCATGCTCCAGCAGATGACAGTGCGCCATGTAAGCCTGTTCGGCGGCGGCGACATAGTTGAAGCGCACCAGCACTTCACTGCGCCAGCCGTCGACATTCACCATATCTTTCCAGCCCTGGCGGTGCGGGGCGGGCGGTTTGCCATTCTCCGACAGAATACGGAACTGGGTGCCGTGAATATGGAACGGATGAAGCATGGCGTCACCTTCGCCGGAGATGGTCCACTTCTCATCGTCGCCCAGCTTCACCGCAAATGCGGGCTTGGTCATATCAAAGGCCTGACCGTTGATCTTGTTGCCGTTATGGAAATCGTAGCCCGCCGGTTGCGCCATGCCGTGCATACTGTGATCCATTGAGCCTGCCATATCGTGCATCCCGTGATCCATCGGCTGCGCTGTCGCTTTCGGCTGCGGCTTTGACATCGCGTGATGACCGCCCTTGCCCATCGCTTTGCTGCCATAGCGCTGCATCAGCGCCTGCATCCCCAGCTGGTCGAGCTGCGGGTCCATCATCAGTTGCAGCCAGCGGCTGTTCAGCCCGTCCGTAGCCGGCAGCGCAGGCAGGGTCGCCAGCCGATCGGGCAGCGTGGCGCTGGCCATGATCCGCAGCGGCAGGATCTGCACCAGCGGCAGCGGCTGATCGAACGGAGCCAGCGTCATACCCATCTGCTCTGTCGGCAGCGTCAGCAGATCAAAGGCCTTGCCGTCAGAGGTATCGACCATCACCTCAAAACGCTCACCCGGCAGGATCGGCAGCGCGTCGAGTTTCACCGGCTCCGCCAGCAGGCCGCCGTCGCTGCCAATCACATAGAGCGGGCGGCCATCGCTGGCGGCGAGATGCAGGGAGCGGGCGTTGCAGCCGTTCAGCAGACGTAAACGCAGCCAGCCGCGCGGCACCGCATGCTGCGGATAGGGCACGCCGTTGGTCAGCATCATGTCGCCAAACCAGCCGACAGCCGCACGCATTACGTCGAGCTGGTAGTCGATGCGGCTGCCATCTTTGGTCAGCTGCTTATCCTGAAAAATCAGCGGCACATCATCCACGCCCCACTGGGTCGGCAGCCGCAGTGTGCCGCTCTCTTTATCTTCCAGCACGATCAGCCCCGCCAGCCCCTGCGCCACCTGATGGCCGGTTTTGCCATGCAGATGCGGGTGATACCAGCAGGTCGCCGCGGGTTGATCCGGGGTAAAGGAGACCTGACGCGAGCCGCCGGGCGCAATCGTCGCCTGCGGGCCGCCATCCACCGCGCCAGGGATTTCCAGCCCGTGCCAGTGCAGGGTCGTCGCCTCGCTGAGCCGGTTATGGATGTTCACCGTCACCGGTTTACCGCTCTGTAACTTCAGCACCGGCCCCAGCAGGCTGCCGTTGTAGCCCCAGGTCGGCACCGCTTTGCCGTTCCACTGGGTGGTGCCCTGCATCGCGGTGAGGCTGTAGCTGCCGCGGGCATCGGGGGTTAATAAAGAGGGAATGGGTAACAGTGGGCGGCTGGCCGCCATCAGTGAACGGCTCCAGAGCGGCAGGGCTCCGGCTGCACTCAGTGCGGCGGTGAGTTTCAGAAAATGGCGACGTTGCATGGTGTTCATCCTTGTAGCATCAGAGCGAACAGCCTAAACCCTGACCTTATGGGAAGGTCAAGCGTTACCCGCCAGAATCTGACGAAAAAAAGCGGTCGTGCGGCCCGCATCGGCAAATTAATCGAAAAGCAGAGAATAACTGTGCTAACGTCATCCCCAATATCCATTGAAGAGAACGATTATGAAGCAAAGCATTAAGATCCTGCTGTTGACGGGACTCCTTGGCTTCTCCTCCACCAGTTTTGCCCTGAGCGAATCGGAAGCGGAAGATCTGGCCGATCTCACGGCGGTTTTTGTCTACCTGAAAAACGATTGCGGCTATCAGGATCTGCCGGATGCGCAGATTCGCAAAGCACTGGTCTTTTTTGCCCAGCAGAACCGCTGGGATTTAAGCAACTACAGCAATTACAACATGAAGGCGCTGGGCGAAGAGAGCTATCGCGATCTCAGCGGCATCGCCATCACCAACGACAAAAAATGTAAGTCACTGGCGCGTGATTCCCTGAGCCTGCTGGCCTACGTCCGGTAACGCCATCGCTCTCTGCTGCTGGAGATTTGACCGTGCAACCCCGGTCAGAGTTAGCTATGATGTGCCGCCCATTTTCATGGCGATGTCATCAGAGGAGAGCCCCACCATGGCCCAAAATGAAATGTGGTATGAAACGCTTCATGCCGGTTTTGGCCAGTATTTCACGGTTGATAAAGAGCTGTACCGTGAGAAGACTGCGCATCAGGATTTAATCATTTTCGAAAATGCCGCGATGGGTCGCGTTATGGCGCTGGACGGCGTGGTGCAGACCACCGAGCGCGACGAATTTATCTATCATGAAATGATGACCCACGTTCCGCTGCTGGCGCACGGCGCGGCGCGCAGCGTCCTGATCATTGGCGGCGGCGACGGCGCGATGCTGCGCGAAGTGTCACGGCATCCAGAGATTGAGAAGATCACGATGGTGGAGATCGATGCGGGTGTGGTGACGTTCTGCCGCCAGTATCTGCCGAACCACAGCGCCGGTGCCTATGACGATCCACGCTTTACGCTGGTGATTGATGACGGGGTTAACTTCGTTAATCAGACCCAGGAAAAATTTGACGTCATCATCTCTGACTGCACCGATCCGATTGGGCCAGGCGAGAGTCTCTTTACCTCAGAATTCTATGCCGGCTGCAAAGCGGCGCTTAATAAAAATGGCATCTTTGTGGCGCAGAATGGCGTCTGCTTCCTGCAACAGGATGAGGCGGTCAACAGCCATCGCAAGCTGGGTCACTATTTTGCCGATGTCAGCTTCTATCAGGCGGCGATCCCGACCTATTATGGCGGCATCATGACCTTTGCCTGGGCGAGTGACAACCCGGCGCTGCGTCAGATCGACAGTGCGACTTTACAGGCGCGCTTCGAAGCCGCGGGCCTGACCTGCCGCTACTACACACCGGCGATTCATACTGGCAGCTTTGCCCTGCCGCAATATCTGTTGAATGCGTTATCCGCCGCGCGCGGATAGCCCATCTCTAAGGGGGTGAACGAAATTGCAAAAGCTAAAACTACATGGCTTCAACAACCTGACAAAAAGCCTGAGTTTTTGTATTTACGATATTTGCTATGCGAATACTGAAGCTGAACGCGATGGCTACATCGCCTACATTGATGAACAATACAACGCCAACCGCCTGACCGAAATTCTGACCGAGACCTGCTCGATCATTGGTGCCAACGTGCTGAACATTGCGCGCCAGGATTATGAGCCGCAGGGTGCCAGCGTCACCATTCTGGTCAGCGAAGAGCCGATCGATCCGAAAGATATTGATACCTCAGAACACCCAGGCCCGCTGCCCAACTCGGTAGTGGCCCATCTCGATAAAAGTCACATCTGCGTGCACACCTACCCGGAGAGCCATCCCGAAGGCGGGCTTTGCACCTTCCGCGCCGACATTGAAGTCTCCACCTGTGGCGTTATCTCGCCGCTGAAAGCGCTGAACTATCTGATCCACCAGCTGGAGTCAGACATTGTGACCGTCGACTACCGGGTGCGCGGCTTTACCCGTGACGTGAAAGGGATGAAGCACTTTATCGACCATGAGATCAACTCGATTCAGAACTTCATGTCGGAAGATATGAAAGCGATGTATGACATGGTGGATGTGAACGTCTATCAGGAAAATATCTTTCATACCAAGATGTTGCTGAAAGAGTTCGACCTGAAGCACTACCTGTTCAATACCCGCCCGGAAGATCTCAGCCCACAGGAGCACAAGCGGATTACCGACCTGCTGTGGAAAGAGATGCGTGAAATCTATTACGGCAGAAATATCCCCTCCGTGGGGCTGAAAACGCTGTAATTATCCGACGCGCAGCCATGACAGACCCTGCGCTGCGCGTCTTTTCTGCCTGCTCCTCCCTGCATAACCTCTCTGCCATAGCCTGATCGCAAACAACACGCCGCCATTCCCGGAGTGCTATTTTCAGCGCTCAATGTTCATCCCTCAACAGGCAAAAACAATGGCAAAGATTAATATTCTTGATTTCAATGCCGTCCCGGACGCCACTACCCTCTCCACCCAGGCTATTCAGCGTGCGATCGACAGCGCCGCCGCGGGCGACACCGTGCTGATCCCGGCGGGCCGATTTCTGACCGGCGCGCTGTTTTTAAAAAGCGAGATGACGCTGGAGCTGGCAAAAGATGCCGTGCTGCTCGGCAGTGAGCGGCTGGAGGATTATCCCCTCATCGACAGCCGCGTGGCCGGGATCGATATGGTCTGGCCTGCGGCGCTGCTTAACCTCAATCAGTGTTGCAACGTCAGGGTCTGCGGCAGCGGTACCCTCGACGGGCAGGGCGCTGTCTGGTGGCATAAATTCTGGGGTGCAGATGAAAACGGCGGGATGCTGGCGGACTACAGCCGGCGCGGTCTGCGCTGGGTGGTCGATTACGATTGCCAGCGCCCGCGCAACCTGGTGGTTTATCAGAGTGAAAACATCAGGCTGGAGGGGTTTACCTCACGGGATTCCGGCTTCTGGAACCTGCACATCTGTTATTCGAATCAGGTCAGCGTGCAGGGACTTCAGGTGATCAATGGCGCTGGCCCCAGCACCGACGGCATCGATATTGATTCCAGCCAGCGGGTTCGCGTCGAGGGCTGTACCGTTTCCTGCAATGACGACAATATCTGCGTGAAGTCGGGCCGTGGCGCTGAGGCGCAACAGCTGGCCCGAACCGCGCGGGATATTATCATCCACGACTGTACCCTGCTGAACGGCTCCGGCATTACGCTGGGCAGCGAGACCTCCGGCGGCATTGAAAACGTCATCATTGAGCATAACCGCTTCTCAGGCACCGGCGTCGGCTTCCGCATCAAGTCAGCCCGCAACCGCGGCGGCTGGATCAAAAATATTATCGTCCGCCACCTGACGCTGGAGGATGTCAGCTACCCCTTTATGCTCCAGCTTAACTGGTTCCCGCAGTACAGCTACAGCGAACAGCCTGCCGACACAGAGCAGCCAGCGCACTGGCGCAAGCTGGCGTCAGGCGTGGAGGGTGCGGCGGGGTTGACCCATGTGGAGAATATCCACATCAGCCATATTTGCAGCCGCCTGACTCAGCCTGCGGCGTTTTCGCGCGCGTTCTTTATTGAAGGCGCGGCGGAACATCCGATTGCGCAGCTCCATTTCAGCGATGTCCGGCTTCAGGCGCAGGAGTTTGGCAAAATAGCCGGGGTCAGGGATCTCAGGTTTGAGCGGGTCACGGTTGACGCCCCTGCCGCCACACAGAGTGAAAATGATGAGTATGCGCGCTAGCGGCGCGTGAGGATAATGCCCGCTGAGCAATAGCGGGCGGGCGTTACGCGGGAGTGAGCGTCAGCGCAATGGTGCGCTCACGCAGCGTGCGGCAGACCGCTTCATCCAGCCGGCTGTCAGTGACCACATCGGTCAGCTGATCCAGCGGCGCGGCGCAGAACAGTGACCAGGAGCCATATTTGCTGCTGTCCGCCAGCAGCACCCGGCGCGTCGCATTGGCCAGCAGATCCTGTTTCAGCCCCGCTTTCTCTTCGGTTGGCGTGGTAATGCCGCGCTCCAGGCTCCAGGAGTTACAGCTGACAAAGGCAATATCGGGATTGATGCTGCGCAGCAGCCGACGCCCATGTTCACCAATACAGGACTGGCTGGAGTCGTCGATACGACCGCCAATAATGGTCACTTCGATCTGCCTGAACTCAGAGAGAAACAGCGCAATGTGCAGATCGGCGGTGATCACCCGCAACGGCAGATGGGTCAGCTGTCGCGCCAGCTCCAGCATGGTGGTGCCCGCGTCCAGCACTATCGCGTCACCCGCCCGGACGAAGCTGGCGGCGCATCCCGCGATCGCCTGCTTCTCGGCCAGGTTGCGCTGCATCTTCTCCAGCGTGGTCGGCTGGGCAGGAATGAAGCGGTTCAGGGTGACGCCGCCATGACTGCGACTGATCACCCCCTCTTTATCCAGCTTGATCAGATCGCGACGGATGGTGGCGGGTGAAGCGGAGATAGCGCTTACCAGTTGCTCAACAGTCACCAGATTATGGCTTTTCAGGTAGTCCATAATCTGGTCAAGACGGCTCTGTCCCTTCATAT
This sequence comes from Pantoea sp. C2G6, assembly GCF_051336815.1. Taxonomy (NCBI): domain Bacteria; kingdom Pseudomonadati; phylum Pseudomonadota; class Gammaproteobacteria; order Enterobacterales; family Erwiniaceae; genus Pantoea; species Pantoea sp. C2G6. Next base: position 154,662 of record NZ_JBGMNJ010000007.1, on the reverse strand, counting down.
TTCCCTATGCGAGCTGCATTGCGAGTTTGATTGAGATCGCCATGCTCTCAGACTTCGCTTTACCTGTCCAGGCGATATCAAACGCGGTGCCGTGGTCGGCCGAGGTGCGGATAAAGGGCAGGCCGGCGGTGATGTTTACCCCATCATAGAAGCCCAGCAGTTTCAGCGGAATATGCCCCTGATCGTGGTACATCGCCACCACCATGTCATACAGCCCCTCCTGGCATTGCAGGAACACGGTGTCGGGTGGACAGGGGCCGGAGACATCGATCCCCTGCGCTTTCATCGCCTGAATTGCGGGCGTCACGGTGGTGATCTCCTCATCGCCAAACAGCCCGTTTTCACCGGCGTGCGGGTTGACGCCCGCCACCGCGATACGGGGTGCGTGATAGCCGACGCGACGCAGGAAGGTGTCCGCCATGCCAATCACCGTTTTGATGCGCGTCTGATTCAGCGTGTCGAGGAATTTGCGCAGCGCGATATGGGTGGTGACATGGATTACTTTAAGCTTATCGGTGTAGAGCACCATGGCGTAATCTTTGGTGCCGGTCAGGTGCGCCAGCAGTTCGGTATGACCCGGATAGAGATGGCCTGCCGCATGCATCGCCTCTTTGTTCAGCGGCGCGGTCGCGATGGCGTGCACCTCGCCCGCCAGCGCCAGTTCGGTGGCGCGCTTAACGCAGCGCCACGCCAGATCGCCCGCCTCTTTCTGCACCACGCCCGGCTTCAGCGCCTCGGGATCGGCTAAAGGCTCATCGATCACATTGATGATGCCAGGAGCGAACCGGGCCTGCGCGACCCGATCAAGTACCCGTAATTCCGCCTGCGGCGTGATGTTCATCGCCATAATGCGGCGCAGCGTGCTGGCACAGCCAATCACCACGGCAGGTACGCCGTTCAGCTCACCCGCGGAGAGCGATTTGATGATGATTTCCGGGCTGATGCCCGCCGGATCGCCCATGGTGATCGCAATAATTTTACTCACTCGACTTCTCCTCAATAAAATCAATGGCTGCTACCAGGGTGTTTTTGTCGCCAAAGCCACCCGCTTTGGTCATCACCGGCAGGGTAAATTCACTGTTAAGCAGAACCCCGTGCGGCACACAGCCCGCCACCAGGCCCTGAATGCTGAAGCCGCTGGCGCCCAACGCCTGCGCGACGGCAATCGCCACATCGCCACCGGAGAGATAGAGCGCATGGGGCAGCCGCGCACGGCAGAGACTCTGCGTTATCTCGCCCAGCAACCGGCAGATCCCCTCGCCCAGTTGCTGGCGTGTCAGGCCGGACTGCTGGCAGAGACGATCGATCTCATGCCGCTGGGCAGCGTGCTGGCAGGTGCGGATCAGCGTATGGCGACCGGCGCGCAGCGCGGCGGCGCACTGCTCGATCCACTGCTCCCGATCAGGCCAGGCGGGCTGCTGAAACAGCTGCGTAATGTCAATATCCACGAGGGTGACTGCCCGCTGGTGCATCAGCGTGTCGATCTGCTGCTGTGCGCTGCCGCTCATCGATCCCACCACCGCCAGCACCGGCCGGCGCGGCCGGACCGAGAGAAAGGCTCCCAGCGCATCACTTAATCCGGCCGCCCCTACCAGCAGCGGTTTCTCAGGCAGCCGCGCCGCCGCTGCCACCAGCCGAGCCAGGTCAGCATCATTCTCCGCGTCCACCACTACCACACCGCGTGCCGCCGCTAACACTGCGTCAAGCGCATCGCTGCGCAGCGTCGTGAGATCGATTTCGCTGCCGTCGAGCTGCATCTGCTGCAACACGCTGGCGCTGCGGATCGGGGTTTTGGGATCGCTGGCGAATTCGGTGTCAGTGAGTAAGCGCTGATCGATCCACACCTTACCGTCGCGGGTGGTGCGGCTCAGTCGTGGAACCGCCGGAGCAACCAGCGCCAGCGTTTTGCCACTGGCACGCAGTGCCGCCTCAGTTTCTGCACCGACGTTGCCGCGCAGAGTGGAGTCGATCTTTTTAAACAGCCAGCCCTGATGCATCTGCTCCGCATAGTGTTGCACTACGCCGGTGACGCGCCCGGCGGCCTGTTCCGCGCTGATGGCGCGGCTGTCGGTGCTGATAACCAGCACATCCGCCGCCTCACCCTGCCATTGCCGCTGTGCGCCAAACAGTACATGCACTCCGGCACCCGCCTGTGCCAGTCCGCTACCGGCATCATTGGCGCCGGTAAAATCATCGGCAATGACCAGCACCGGGGTTTTCCACAATGATGAGCCCATCCTCTCTCCTGTCTGGCTGTTGCCTCTGCAATTGATTATATTCAATCATGATTGATTATATGTGAGCAAGATCAAATTAATCGAAATCGATATGTCCTATAAAATTAGCCACAGAGAGTGATTAACCCTGCCTTCAATTGAGCAAAATTAATCATTCGCTCAGCAATGACAGCAATAAGGGCAACAGATGAATATCAATAGCACGGTGATCAGCGGCTATCAGGCGCTAAACGACATGCGCTATCTGCTGAATGGAATATCGACAGCGTTAGTGGTAACGGATAAGAACATTGAAGCCATTCCGGCGGTGCAGGCGCTGATAAAGCAGCTTCACACGCTGATCCCGCAGCTCAGCGTGGTAAACAGCGTGCCGCCCGAGCCACGGCAGCATGATGTGGCGGCGATTGTCACGGCGCTGCCACAGCGTCAGGTCGATATGGTGATTGGCATCGGCGGCGGCAGCGTGCTGGATGTAGCCAAACTGCTCTCGGTGCTGTGCGCTGACACCGCGCCGTCGCTGGAAGCGCTGCTGGCGGGCGAGAAGCCGCGGCACCGCACCCGCTCAATACTGATCCCCACCACCGCCGGCACCGGATCCGAAGCAACGCCTAACGCGATTCTGGCGATCCCGGAGAAAGAGACCAAAGTCGGCATCATCTCACCGGTGATGCTGCCCGACGTGGTGGCGCTGGTGCCGGAACTGACCACCAGCATGCCGGCTCATATCGCCTCTTCAACCGGTATTGACGCGCTCTGCCACCTGATTGAATGCTTCACCGCCAGCGTCGCCAATCCGGTCAGCGACAACTATGCGCTGACCGGCATGAAGAAGCTGTTCGCTCACCTCGAAACAACGCTGCGTGAACCGGATAACCTGCTGGCGCGGCTGGAGATGCTGTGGGCCTCCTATTACGGCGGCGCGTCGATTGCCCATGCCGGTACGCATCTGGTGCACGCCATGTCCTACCCGCTCGGCGGCAGATATCATCTGCCGCACGGCGTCGCCAACGCCATCCTGCTCGCCCCCTGTATGCGCTTCGTCCGTCCGGCGGCGGTGAGCAAATTCGCCCAGGCGTACGATCTGCTGCCGAAAGCCGACGCCCGCTTAAGCGACGAGCAGAAATCCCACGCGCTGGTCGATTACTTCACCGCGCTGGTGGCGCGTCTGCAACTGCCAGCCAGTCTGGAAGCACTGGGCATCAGCCCGGATCACCTGCCCTGGTTAGTGGAAGCGGCGCTCGACGTTCAGCGGCTGATGAAAAACGTGCCGATGGCCGTCACCGCCGACGATGTTCGCGCGATCTATCTGACGCTGTTTCCCTCCTGCCAGGCGGAGAAAAGTTATGCATAACAAGATAAGCGGCGTACTGACCGCCATCGTCACCACCTTTGATCAGGAAGGTGCCTTTAATCCGGTGGCGCAGCGTGAGCAGGTGAGACGGCAGATCGACGCCGGTAACGGCATTTTTTGCGGTGGCACCAACGGAGAGTTTTTCGTGCTGAACGAGCAGGAGAAGATCGCGGTAACAGCCACCTGCGTCGAGGAGGTCAACGGCAGAGCGCCGGTAGTGGCGCACATTGGCGAGATCTCGACCCGCGAAACCCTGCGGCTCGGCCAGCAGATCGCCCGCCTCGGCGTCGATGCCGTCTCCGCCATTACGCCCTGGTTTGTGCCACTGAAGCAGCAGGAGCTGATCGACCACTATCAGCGCGTGGCCGATGCCCTTAGCGTGCCGCTGTTCCTCTATAACATCCCGGCGCGCACCGGCAATACGCTCCAGCCGGAAACCGTGCGCACGCTGGCGGCGCACCCGAACATCATTGGCATCAAAGATTCAGCGGGCAGCTATGAAAGCCTGAGTGGATTCCTGCAAGCCACCGCCGACTGCGACGGCTTTGATGTGCTGAACGGTCCCGACTCGCTGATCCATCAGGGATTTGTCGATGGCTGCTCCGCCGCCATTTCCGGGCTGGCCAACGTGGCGCCCGAGGCGATCAACGCGATCTGGGCCCGCTTTAACGCCGGAGATATTGCCGGTTCACGCGAGGCGCAGGAGAGCGTGACCGGGCTGCGCAGCGCGCTCTACAGCATCGGCTTCTCGCCTGCCGCCGTGAAAACAGCGGTCAGGCTCCAGGGCTTTGCGGTCGGCGAAAGCCGCTACGCGGTGCGGTTCAGCGCCGACGAGCAGCAGCAGATCCGCCAAATCCTGAACCGCTGTTTATCTTAACGTCCATTGCCTTTGTCCCCTATTGGTCAGATGAGAAAGAACCTGACGGTCGCCATCTGCCAGCACAATCGAGGTCATGATGAAATCATTTTCAACTGAGAGCACCTTACTGATCGTCGGCATGGTGGTCGCCTATATCCTGTTCACCACCTGGCTGACCTGGCGGCTGCGCAGTAAAACCAGCGGCGACTTTATGGAAGGCTCGCGCGCCATGCCTGCTTTTATCGTCGGCATTATGCTGATGTCTGAATATATCGGCGCGAAATCGACCATCGGCACCGCCCAGGCGGCGTTTGAGGATGGCTTTGCCGCGTCCTGGTCGGTGATCGGCGCGGCGATTGGCTTCCCGCTGTTTGGCCTGATCCTGGTCAAACGCATCTATAACACCGGGAAAATCACCATTTCTGGCGCGATCGCTGAGAAATATGGCAACTCGACCAAAAACATTATCTCGCTGATCATGATCTATGCGCTGCTGCTGGTGAACGTCGGTAACTACATCAGCGGCGCGGCAGCCATCTCCACCGTGCTGAAAATCGACCTGACCCAGGCGGCGTTTATCACCGCGGTGGTCAGTACCTTCTACTTTGCGTTTGGCGGTATGAAAGGCGTGGCCTGGGTCACGCTGCTGCACAGCGCACTGAAGTATGCCGGAATCCTCATCATCCTCTTTGTGGCGCTGAAGATGACCGGTGGCGTGGCGCCGATGATGGAGAAAATGCCTGCCTTCTACTGGACCTGGGATGGTCATATCGGGGCCAGCACCATTGTCGCCTGGCTGATTGGGACCATCGGTTCGATCTTCTGTACCCAGTTTGTTATCCAGGCGATCTCCTCCACCAAAGATGTGAAATCAGCGAAGCGCGCCACCTGGGTCGCTTTCTTCTTCTGCCTGCCTATCGGCCTGGCGATGGCGCTGATTGGCGTGGCGGCGAAGTTTGCCCATCCCGACATCAAGAGCCTCTATGCACTGCCGGTGTTTTTGCAGGATATGTCCCCCTGGCTGGCGGGCATAGTCACCACCTCGCTGGTCGCCTCGATCTTTGTCAGCGTCGGGACGGTGGCCCTGGCGATCGCCTCGCTGGTGGTGAAAGATTTTTACGTGCCCTATCGCAACCCGACGCCGGAGCGTGAATTCAGGATGACGCGATGGATCTCGATTGCCATCGGCTTTTTCCCGCTGCTGTTCGTGCTCTTCTTCCCGGAAGTGCTGAAGCTCTCCTTCTTCACCCGTGCGATTCGCCTGTCGATTACCGTGGTGGCGATCATGGCGTTCTATCTGCCGTGGTTTAAGAGCACGCGCGGCGCTAACGCCGGGCTGATTGGGGCCTGCCTGGTCACTTCGGTCTGGTTCCTGATGGGTAACCCGTTTGGTATCGATAATATGTATGTGGCCCTGGCGACCCCGGCGATCATTATGGTGATTGACCGCTGTATCCCGTCACGTCAGTCTCAGTCCAACCCGCAACGCAATGTACAAAAGAGTGGAGCCTAAACATGTCTCAGGAAAGTGCCACCGCAGAACGCACCGGCCAGCTTGCGCCACACCCGCAGGACAGCGCGCAGCAGGTCGCAATGCTGCCCTCCTCCTGCCCGCAGAACCATGCGGCTAATCTGCTGCCGCTGCCGAATGGCGACCTGCTGTGCGTCTGGTTTGGCGGAACCCAGGAAGGGATTGCGGATATTTCCGTCTGGTGTTCCCGACTGGTCAGCGGCGGCGATCGCTGGAGTGACGCGCAACAGCTCTCAGAAGATCCGGGCCGATCCGAACAGAACCCGGTGCTGTTCCTCGATCCCGATCAGAAACTGTGGCTGCTCTGGACCGCGCAGAAGTCGGGCAACCAGGATACCGCCATTGTGCGTTATCGCCAGTCGGACGATCTGGGCCACAGCTGGGGCGAAATTAAAACCCTGCTGGATAAACCCGGCACCTTTATCCGCCAGCCGATTGTGGTGCTGCCCAACGGCAACTGGCTGCTGCCGGTCTTTTACTGCCTGACCCGGCCCGGCGAGAAGTGGGTCGGCAGCTATGACATCAGCGCGGTGAAAATCTCTGAAGATAAAGGGCAGAGCTGGCGCGACGTCAGCGTGCCTGACAGCACCGGCTGCGTCCATATGAACGTTACCCTGCTGGAGGATGGTTCACTGCTGGCGCTCTACCGCAGCCGCTGGGCCGACCATATTTACCAGAGCCGTTCGTTTGATCAGGGTGAAAGCTGGAGCGCGCCACAGCCGCTGTCGCTGCCGAACAATAATTCTTCGATTCAGGTCACCACCCTGCGCAATGGCCATCTGGCGCTGGTGTTCAATAACATGAGCGCCGAAGGAGCCAGCGAACGTCGCCTGTCGCTCTATGACGAAATTGAAGATGATGAGGAGGGAGAGGTTGCCGTAGCTGCTGAACCCCTGGTGCAGAGCGGTCGCACCGCCTTCTGGGGCGCGCCGCGTGCCCCTATGACGCTGGCCATCTCAATGGATGGTGGCAAAAGCTGGCCGCTCCAGCGCAATCTGGATGAGGGCGATGGCTACTGTATGACCAACAACTCACAGCAGAAACTGAACCGTGAGTTCTCCTATCCCAGCATCAAACAGGGCATTCATGGCGAGCTGCATATTGCCTACACCTGGTATCGCCAGGCGATCAAATATGTCCGGGTGGAGGAGTCCTGGGTCGCAGGAGGTGACGCATGATGGATCGGATGGCGCTGGTAACCGGCGCCAGCTCCGGCATCGGCCAGGCGATTGCTGATCGCTTACTGGGCGCAGGCTGGCAGGTCATTGGCCTGAGCCGCTCGGCGATAGCTCGGACTGAGCCAGGCTGGCAGAGCCATCAGATCGACATCAGCGACAGCGCCGCATTGCAGGCTTTACTTGTGACGCTGCCGGTGCCGCAGGCGGTGGTCCATGCAGCCGGTATGATGCAGGCCGCTCCGCTGGGGGAACTGGATCTGCACGCCAGCGCACGCCTGTGGCAGCTGCATATTGCCGCCGCTGAGCAGCTGGCGAATCATTTTGCGCCCCGGATGGGGGCGGGTGGCAGAATTGTGCTGCTGGGAAGCCGTACTTCAGGCGGTGCGGCGGGTCGCAGCCAGTATGTGGCGACCAAATCGGCGATGATCGGTATGGTGCGCAGCTGGGCGGCGGAACTGGCACCGCGCGGCATTACCGCCAATATTGTGGCACCCGGTGCCACCGAAACGCCGATGCTGCAACAGCCAGGTCGGGCCAGCTCACCGCCACGACTGCCGCCGATAGGCCGCTATATTCAGCCGCAGGAAGTGGCCGGGCTGGTCGATTTCCTGCTGTCGCCTGCGGCAGCGGCGATCACGGGTCAGCAACTGGTGATGTGTGGAGGCGCGTCGCTGAGTTAATCACCTGACCGGGCGACACGGGTCGCCCGGTTTTACTCTCTGACGGGCTTGCCGTACTGGTTCACAAACTGGCGATAAGCGGCGATCACCAGCAGAAAATCTTCAATGCCGCAGAACGAGAGGCTCTCTTCGTCGTAGTAGTTCATCCCCTCTTCCATGCCGTCATCTTCCAGCGCCAGCAGGTTAGCGCGGATCATCACCTCTTCCTCATCCAGCAGGATGGTGTATTCACTGCCGACGCGCTGCCATTGCCGCACGCTGCCTTTCACATCTTCGATGGCGGCTTCCACTTCATCCAGCAAGCCCGGATCGTTGCTGACCTCTTCATTAAACCAGTGGCCGACCGCTTCATGATCCATCGACATACGAACCCTGATCTGTCCGGTCACATCGCGTAAAAATTCATATTCCATCGCCCGCTCCTCTCAACATCGTCGCGTCACCTTGTGAGTGTCAGTGCTGCTCTCACGGTAAAGTGTGACAAGCCGCGCATTATTACAGGCTGCGCCGGGAAATCCAGCGTTTGATCGTTCCGGTACTCAAGGCTGAGGCGTAAAAAAGGGGCGAATCATCGCCCCTTCTGTCGCTACCGGGTAAAAATCAGACCGCGGTCTGGAAAATCACGCCGTCAGCTTTCTCGGTGTACTGCGTCAGCTGGTCGAAGTTGAGATAGCGATAGGTGTCGCTGGCGGTTTTATCAACCTGCGCCATAAATTGCTGATACTCATCCGGGGTAGGCAGACGGCCCAACAGCGAGGCCACCGCGGCCAGCTCGGCGGACGCCAGGTAGACGTTCGCACCGGTTCCCAGACGGTTCGGGAAGTTACGGGTCGAGGTAGACACCACCGTCGAACCGTCCGCCACGCGCGCCTGGTTACCCATGCAGAGTGAACAGCCTGGGATTTCGATACGCGCACCGCTCTTACCGAACACGCTGTAGTAGCCCTCTTCGGTCAGCTGTGCCGCATCCATCTTGGTTGGCGGCGCCACCCACAGACGGGTCGGCAGCTGGCCTTTGTGGCTGTCCAGCAGTTTACCGGCGGCACGGAAGTGACCAATGTTGGTCATGCACGAACCGATGAACACCTCATCGATCTTCTCGCCCTGCACGTCAGAGAGCAGACGCGCGTCGTCCGGGTCGTTTGGCGCACAGAGGATCGGCTCTTTGATGTCAGCCAGATCGATCTCGATCACCGCGGCATATTCCGCATCGGCGTCCGCTTCCAGCAGCTGAGGATCGGCCAGCCACTTCTCCATACCTTCAATGCGACGCTCCAGCGTACGACGATCGCCGTAACCTTCGGAGATCATCCACTTCAGCAGCACGATGTTGGAGTTGAGGTATTCAATGATCGGCGCTTTATCCAGCTTGATGGTACAGCCCGCCGCGGAACGTTCAGCTGACGCATCGGACAGCTCAAACGCCTGCTCGACTTTCAGATCCGGCAGACCTTCAATCTCCAGGATGCGGCCAGAGAAGATGTTTTTCTTACCTTTCTTCTCAACGGTCAGCAGACCCTGTTTGATGGCATAGAGCGGAATGGCGTGAACCAGATCGCGCAGGGTAATGCCCGGTTCCATCTTACCTTTGAAGCGCACCAGCACCGATTCCGGCATGTCGAGCGGCATGACGCCGGTCGCGGCGGCAAACGCCACCAGGCCTGAACCCGCCGGGAAAGAGATGCCGATCGGGAAACGGGTGTGCGAGTCACCGCCGGTGCCCACGGTATCCGGCAGCAGCATACGGTTCAGCCAGCTGTGGATAATGCCGTCACCCGGACGCAGCGAGACGCCGCCACGGTTCATGATGAAGTCTGGCAGCGTATGGTGCGTGTTCACATCCACCGGCTTAGGATAGGCCGCGGTGTGGCAGAAGGACTGCATCACCAGATCGGTTGAGAAGCCCAGGCAAGCCAGATCTTTCAGCTCATCACGGGTCATCGGGCCGGTGGTATCCTGCGAGCCAACCGAGGTCATCTTCGGTTCACAATAGGCACCCGGACGCACGCCGGTTACGCCGCAGGCGCGACCAACCATTTTCTGCGCCAGCGAGAAGCCACGGCTGCTCTCGGCCACATCTTTCGCCTGACGGAAGACGGTGCTGTGCGGCAGACCCAGCGACTCGCGCGCTTTGGTGGTCAGACCGCGACCGATGATCAGCGGAATACGGCCACCGGCGCGTACTTCGTCAATCAGCACATCGGTTTTAAGTGCGAAGCTGGCCAGCAGCTCATTGGTTTCGTGGTTACGCACTTCGCCTTTAAATGGATAGATGTCGATGACATCGCCCATGTTCAGGTTGTTGACGTCCACTTCAATCGGCAGTGCGCCCGCATCTTCCATGGTGTTGAAGAAGATTGGCGCAATTTTGCTGCCCAGCACCACGCCGCCGCCTTTTTTATTCGGCACGTTCGGGATGTCGTCGCCCATAAACCACAGCACCGAGTTGGTGGCGGATTTACGTGAAGAACCGGTTCCGACCACGTCACCGACGTAAGCCAGCGGGAAGCCTTTGGTCTTCAGCGCTTCAATTTGTTTGATCGGGCCGATATTGCCGGCTTCGTCTGGCTCAATACCTTCACGGGCATTTTTCAGCATCGCCAGGGCGTGCAGTGGGATGTCAGGACGTGACCAGGCATCCGGGGCCGGAGAGAGGTCGTCGGTGTTGGTTTCGCCAGTGACTTTGAACACGGTGACGGTGATCTTCTCAGCCAGTTCAGGACGTGACAGATACCACTCCGCATCCGCCCAGGATTGCATCACCTGCTTCGCGTACTCATTGCCCGCTTTCGCTTTCTCTTCGACATCATAGAAGTTGTCGAACATCAGCAAGGTGTGAGAGAGCGCTTTCGCCGCGATGGGGGCCAGTTTGCTGTCGTCCAGCGCCTCAATCAGCGGATGAATATTGTAACCGCCCTGCATGGTGCCAAGCAGTTCAACCGCTTTTTCAGGAGAGATCAGAGGAGAGGTTGCTTCGCCTTTGGCGACTGCCGCCAGGAAACCGGCTTTGACATACGCCGCTTCATCGACGCCAGGTGGGACTCGGTTGACCAACAGATCGGTCAGAAATTCTTCTTCACCCGCAGGTGGATTTTTTAGCAGTTCAACCAGCGCGGCCATCTGGGAAGCCTCTAAAGGCTTAGGTACAATTCCCTGGGCAGCACGCTCGGCAACGTGCTTACGGTATTCTTCTAGCACGACGTTATCCTCGCTCTCATTATGTAGGGCTTTCCGACCACCTTGCTCACTTATGGAGAACAACCTTCCCTTTCTTGTCCAGGTTGAGGTGCCCGGTTTCGCGGAGGGCAGAATAGCAGGATTTCGTGCGTTTGTTAATCTGTTTACAAAAATACAACATTATCGACATCGCCTCTTCTGCCGTCTGATCTCAGCGTGTAAGCCCGGTGGGTTAACTGAAAGGGTCCGTACTCAGAGTACCGCAAGTCGCAGAAAAACACGCGCGATTACCTCAGATTACAGCGTTTATCGCAAAGTGATTCAGCAGGATAGATAACTGGCAGGAATGGAAAGTGAATGACGGGCTGAGGCACTGTTATTCCCATCAGGCCAGTGGCCGGCCTGATGGGTCGCCGCTTACTGCAACATTACAGGGTGGTTTTCATCGCCCGCAGCGATTCAGGCCAGTCACCGGGCCAGACATAATGATCTTTTAAGATCCGGGCGCTGTAGTCGAGGCAGATCTTCACGGGCAGATTGGGATAGATTCGCTCCATCTCCTCCACCAGTTCGGCGCTGTTATTCACCTTGTGCAGCGTTTTGATGAAATCCTGAATGTAGGTTCGGGTGAAGCCAATCGCCGAAGGGCTCAGCGTTGGGGTGGTGTTTGAGTGACCGGGAACCAGCACTTTCGGTTCCAGCGCTTCGAGTCTGTCCAGGCTCTCCATCCACTTTGCCATGCGTTCCGGCGTGCGCATATCGGCGATCCAGACGTGGGCGTCGGCAAACACTATATCGGAAGCGATCAGCGTTTTTGTTGAGGGGATCCAGAGCGGAGTCACGCGGATACAGTCACCGCTGAGCATCCCCAGAATTTTGATCGGCTGCCCTTCAAGGTAGATCGTATCCTCTTCCAGTTCGGTAATCGGAAAGGTAGTGCGCGCGCCGTTCTCTTTTAATACCTGCTTGCCCCAGTAATCCACTTTGAAGTCAAAGGCATCATTCACATCTTCGGCGACCTGCTTGTAAGAAAGGATTTCCGCCTCGGGAAAGACCGATTTAATCACTTCCAGGCCGAGAAAATGATCGGGATGCAGATGGGTAATAAAAATGCGCTTCAGGTCGAGGCCGGTTTCAATAATGTCAGCCACTAAGCGATGCGCGTTGGCCAGCGTAAACTGGGCGTCCACCAACAACGCCTCTTTCTCACCCATTATAAGCGTGGAGCTGACCCCGAAGCCGTCATGTAAATCACTGCTGATAAAAACTTTTGTCGATAAGTCCATTTTTCGTCCTCACACCTGAAGGCAGAGCAATGCGTCAGAGGGAATGATACAGAAGAGGTCGTCATGACCTCTTCTGATCCACTTTAGTTTTTCAGATTGGCAGGAAAGTTGGCTGGCAGTTCACTGGCCGGGCAATCGATCACGCTGTCGTTATTCTGACCCGCGTCGCGGATAAAGGTCAGGGTTGCGAACTCATCAATGATTTCAGTGGGATAAGCCGGACCCGCTTCGCGATAGCTTTCCATCTCCGCCAGATGATCGTTCTGGAAGCAGACGGTTTTTTCGGGATTATTCATTACCCAGCGCGGGAAGAAGATGGTGCCGTGGAAGATTTTATCGGCCATGTTCACCGCCAGGCTGACATCCGTGCCGGTAGGCTCGGTCCAGGAGACTTTGTAGACATCCTCTGCCAGCCGGACAATGTAAGCATGCTGGTTTTTAACCCAGCGATTACCAACCATACCGCTGTGAATACGGTAATCAACGGTGTCACTGTTTTTGATGTAAAGCTCGTAGTTCCAGCCGTTGTCATAGGTGTAAACCAGATGTTTGCCGACCAGACCAGAAAGATTGTGTTTGTCGAAAGTGCTCATCGTTATTTCCTCATTCGTTTTTGTTGAAGCCATTATTGCGCGTTACAAAAGCGATGAATAACGCTAATTTTAGCGATGAATGATTCAATTTTTAGATGAGTGGTTATGTATAAGACAACATTGGAGCAGTGGTTTTTACTCGACTCAGTGGTGAATGAGGGGAGCTTTGCGCTGGCGGCGGAGAAGAACAATCGCAGCCAGTCTTCACTCAGCTATCAGCTTGGCCTGCTGCAACAGCGGCTGGGCGTGACGCTGTTGCAGCAGGAGGGACGTCGTGCCGTGCTGAGCGCGGAGGGACATCAACTGCTGGCTCAGGCTCGTCCGCTGCTGGAAGGTTTTAGCGCGCTTGAAGCGCAGGCTAACGCGCTGCGGCGCGGCGAACGCTCCCGCATCGATCTGATGGTGGATGCGACCCTGCCTAAACCGCTGCTGTTTGATGTGCTGCACACTTTTCAGCAGCGCTATCCACATGTTCGGATCTGGTTCAGTGAAATTGTCCGCAGCGAAACGCCGCACAGGCTGGCGGAACAGCAGGCCGATCTCTGGCTGGTGGCCCAGTACGGGGATGACACCCTGGCGGGCGAAAGCCTGATGAGCGTCGATTTCGTGGCTGTCGCCCATCGCGATCATCCGCTACACCGTGAACCCGCCCCGCTCAGCGCGGCGACGCTGGCGCGCTGGCCCTGCATTACCATTCTTGATCGCCAGCAACAGCAGCAGTCTGAGGTTAATGGCGATCAGGCGGAAAACTGGTCATTCACGACGCTGTCAGCGGCGATTGAGGCGGTTCAGCATCAGTTAGGTTATGGCTGGCTGCCCGAAACCAATATCCAGCCGCTCTTAGAGAGCGGTGAACTGCGTCCGCTGCCGCTGCTCCAGGGACGGCGACGCAGCAGCACGCTGGTGCTGTGTATTAATGAGGAGAGATTACCCGGCAACAGCGCGATTGCCGCGCTGGCGCAGCTGTTTATTGAGCGGGTGGCGCAGGGGATGCGGTAAGGTGCTAGGGGGTTGGTTCGGGAGAGACATATCAATCAGGCTGTCGTCAGCTATGACGCCCGCGGTTTATCCCCGCTCGCGCGGGGAACACCAATGTACCCAAGAGATACATAATGAACCCGACGGTTTATCCCCGCTCGCGCGGGGAACACTCTAAATCCATCCACCTGATTCCTCTGAACTTTTTCACCGCAGAAAATTCCACCAGATTTTACACCCTGACTTAACCCAGATGAACACTTAATATCCCGTACAGAATTCAGGCGAAAAAAAAGCCCCCGTAACGGGAGCTTTCTCTTTCACAGCAACAGAAACTTATTTCTTCTTCGCTTTGGCGTTAGGCAGATCGGTGATGCTGCCTTCGAAGATTTCTGCCGCCAGACCCACTGACTCATGCAGCGTCGGGTGAGCATGGATGGTCAGCGCAATATCTTCCGCGTCACAACCCATCTCGATCGCCAGACCGATTTCGCCCAGCAGCTCGCCGCCGTTGGTGCCGACAATCGCGCCACCGATCACCCGGTGCGTCTCTTTGTCGAAAATCAGCTTGGTCATGCCGTCTGCACAGTCAGAAGCGATAGCACGGCCTGAGGCTGCCCACGGGAAGGTGGAGGTCTCGTAGCTGATGCCTTTCTCTTTCGCTTCTTTCTCGGTCAGGCCGACCCAGGCAACTTCTGGCTCGGTATAGGCGATAGATGGGATCACTTTTGGATCGAAGTAGTGCTTCAGACCCGAGATCACCTCTGCCGCTACGTGGCCTTCATGCACGCCTTTGTGCGCCAGCATTGGCTGACCCACGATGTCGCCGATCGCATAGATGTGCGGCACGTTGGTACGCATCTGCTTGTCGACGCGGATGAAACCGCGATCGTCCACTTCCACGCCCGCTTTGCCGGCATCCAGACCTTTACCGTTTGGTACACGGCCGATGGCCACCAGCACCGCGTCGTAACGCTGCGCTTCGCCAGGCGCTTTTTTACCTTCCATGGAAACGTAAACGCCATCGTCTTTCGCTTCAACGGCGGTCACTTTGGTTTCCAGCATCAGGTTGAATTTCTTGCTGATCTTCTTGGTGAAGACTTTCACCACATCTTTATCAGCTGCCGGGATCACCTGGTCGAACATCTCGACCACATCGATCTCTGAACCCAGCGCATGATAAACGGTCGCCATTTCCAGACCGATGATGCCGCCGCCCATAACCAGCATGCGCTTCGGTACTTCTTTCAGTTCCAGCGCATCGGTTGAATCCCAGACGCGAGGATCTTCATGAGGAATAAATGGCAGTTCGATAGGACGTGAACCCGCAGCGATGATGGCGTTGTCGAAGTTGATGGTGGTCGCGCCGCCCTCTCCTTCAACCACCAGCGTATTGGCACCGGTGAATTTGCCGAGGCCGTTAACCACTTTGACTTTACGACCTTTTGCCATTCCTGACAGGCCGCCGGTCAACTGGTTAATCACTTTCTCTTTCCAGCTACGGATCTTGTTAATATCGGTAGAGGGCTGACCGAACACAATGCCGTGCTCTTCAAGGGCTTTCGCCTCTTCAATCACTTTGGCAACGTGCAGCAGCGCTTTAGAGGGGATACAACCGACGTTCAGACAGACACCGCCGAGGGTGCTGTAACGCTCTACCAGTACGGTTTCCAGACCTAAATCCGCACAACGGAAGGCTGCAGAGTAACCTGCAGGACCTGCCCCAAGTACCACGACCTGGGTTTTAATCTCTGTACTCATCATGACCTCTTATTTGATATCCGGCGGGTCAGACGTTCTGATAATGCCCTTGTTCCACCGGGACTTTCACCGCAAGAGTTTACAGAATTGTTAACAAACTGCCAACCACGGCGCGACGAATCGTGACAGGAAGGCCGGCATTCGCCGGCCTTTCTTCACATTTACATAACTAAACGACGTATGTCGGACAGCATATTGCCAATGATGGTGATGAATCGCGCACCATCAGCACCGTCGATCACGCGGTGGTCGAAGGAGAGAGAAATCGGCATCATCAGACGCGGAGTAAACTCTTTACCGTTCCACACCGGCTCCATCGCCGACTTAGAAACACCCAGGATAGCCACTTCCGGCGCGTTAACGATCGGCGCGAAGTGAGTGGTTCCCAGGCCGCCCAGGCTGGAGATGGTGAAACAGCCGCCCTGCATGTCGCCCGCGGTCAGTTTACCGTCACGCGCTTTCTTCGAAATCGCCATCAGTTCACGCGACAGCTCGGTGATGCCCTTCTTGTTCACGTCTTTAAAGACCGGAACCACCAGGCCATTTGGCGTATCAACCGCCACACCGATGTTGATATATTTCTTCAGCGTCAGCTTCTGCGCATCTTCAGAGAGCGAGCTGTTGAAGCGTGGCATCTGCTCAAGCGCCGCGGCGACCGCTTTCATGATGAACACCACCGGGGTGTACTTCACATCCAGCTTACGCTTCTCAGCTTCCGCATTCTGCTGCTTACGGAACGCTTCCAGATCGGTAATATCGGTTTTGTCGAAATGGGTAACGTGCGGGATCATCACCCAGTTACGGCTCAGGTTCGCGCCAGAAATTTTCTGGATGCGACCCAGTTCGACTTCTTCGATTTCGCCAAACTTGCTGAAATCTACTTTCGGCCACGGCAGCATGCCAGGCAGACCACCACCGCTTGCCGCAGCCGGTGCCGCTTCAGCGCGTTTCACCGCCTCTTTGACGTAAGTCTGCACGTCTTCTTTCAGAATGCGACCTTTACGGCCGGTGCCTTTGACTTTCGCCAGGTTCACACCGAACTCGCGCGCCAGGCGACGGATCACCGGGGTAGCGTGAACGTAAGCATCGTTCTCGGCGAACTCACCTTTGCTCTCTGCTTTCGCTGCCGCCGGAGCCGCTGCCGGTTTAGCGTCAGACTTCGCCGCTGGCGCCGGTGTCGCTTCCTGTTTTGCCGCCGCAGGCGCGGCCGGAGCGGCACCTTCGACTTCAAACACCATGATCAGTGAGCCGGTGCTGACTTTATCGCCGGTCGCGACTTTCAGCTCTTTGACGGTGCCCGCAAATGGCGCAGGCACTTCCATTGAGGCTTTGTCACCTTCGACCACGATCAGGGACTGTTCAGCGTCAACTTTGTCGCCCACCTTCACCAGAATCTCGGTAACTTCAACTTCATCACCGCCGATGTCCGGGACGTTAACCTCTTTTGCGCCCGCTGCCGCAGCCGGAGCCGTGGCCGCTTCTTCTTTCACTTCTGGCTTCGCATCAGAGGCCGGTGCGGCACCTTCCGCTTCAAACACCATGATGGCTGAACCGGTGCTGACTTTGTCGCCGGTGGCGATGGTGATCTCTTTGACCACACCTGCGAACGGTGCCGGTACTTCCATTGAAGCTTTATCGCCTTCCACCACGATCAGTGACTGTTCGGCTTCCACTTTGTCGCCGACTTTCACCAGAATCTCAGTGACTTCCACTTCGTCACCGCCAATATCCGGTACAGCCACTTCTTTGCTGGCGGTGGCCGCAGCGGCGGCTGGCGCAGGGGCCGCGTCCGCTTTTTTCTCTTCGGCTGGCGCTGGTGCCGTTTCGGCGGCACCTTCTGCGTCAAACACCATGATCAGCGAACCGGTCTCAACTTTGTCACCGGTGGCGATTTTGATCTCTTTGACCACGCCTGCCTGCGGTGAAGGCACTTCCATTGAGGCTTTGTCGCCTTCCACGGTGATCAGCGACTGCTCGGCTTCCACCTTGTCGCCAACTTTCACCAGAATCTCGGTGACTTCAACTTCGTCAGACCCGATATCCGGTACCTTAATTTCGATAGCCATTACTCTCTTACCTCTTAAGCCAGACGCGGGTTAACTTTATCGGCGTCGATGCTGAATTTGGTGATCGCGTCAGCCACCACTTTCTTCTCAATCTCGCCACGTTTAGCCAGCTCACCCAGTGCGGCAACCACCACATAAGATGCGTCCACTTCGAAGTGATGACGCAGATTTTCGCGGCTGTCAGAGCGACCAAAGCCATCGGTACCCAGCACGCGATAGTCGCTGGCTGGCACGTAGCTACGAACCTGCTCAGCGAACAGCTTCATGTAGTCGGTCGAGGCGACAGCCGGCGCGTCGTTCATCACCTGAGCGATGTAAGGCACGCGCGGTTCTTCGGTCGGATGCAGCATGTTCCAGCGCTCACAATCCTGGCCATCGCGCGCCAGTTCGGTGAACGAGGTAACGCTGTAGACATCAGAGCCGATACCGTAATCTTTCGCCAGGATCTGTGCCGCTTCACGTACGTGACGCAGGAT
The DNA here is from genome assembly GCF_051336815.1 of Pantoea sp. C2G6. Classification (NCBI taxonomy): domain Bacteria; kingdom Pseudomonadati; phylum Pseudomonadota; class Gammaproteobacteria; order Enterobacterales; family Erwiniaceae; genus Pantoea; species Pantoea sp. C2G6. The sequence goes on along the minus strand of NZ_JBGMNJ010000007.1, from coordinate 136,489 downwards.
AGAGCCTGAACCCAGCAGCTGAACTTTGCCTTTGCTGCCGTCCACGGTTTCCAGCTTGTAGATACCCTTACGGATACCCTCTTCCGCACCCTGCGGCATCGCTGGCATGTGGTAGTTTTCGTTCAGCGTGGTGATGTAGTAGTAAACGTTCTCCTGCGCTTCGCCATACATACGCACCAGACCGTCATGCATGATGACTGCCACTTCATAGGCGTAAGAAGGATCGTAAGAGATACAGTTCGGGATAGTCAGCGACTGAATGTGGCTGTGACCATCTTCATGCTGCAAACCTTCGCCGTTCAGCGTGGTACGACCCGAGGTACCGCCGACCAGGAAGCCGCGCGCCTGCTGGTCGCCCGCCAGCCACATCAGATCGCCGATACGCTGGAAGCCGAACATCGAGTAATAGATGTAGAACGGGATCATCGGCAGGTTGTTGGTGCTGTAAGAGGTCGCCGCCGCCAGCCAGGAAGAACCTGCGCCCAGCTCGTTGATCCCTTCCTGCAGAATCTGACCTTTCTCATCTTCTTTGTAGTAAGCAACCTGCTCGCGGTCCTGCGGGGTGTACTGCTGACCGTTCGGGCTGTAGATACCGATCTGACGGAACAGACCTTCCATACCAAAGGTACGCGCTTCATCGGCGAGGATTGGAACCAGACGATCTTTGATCGACTTGTTCTTCAGCATCACGTTCAGGGCACGCACAAAGGCGATGGTGGTGGAGATCTCTTTGTTCTGCTCTTCCAGCAGCGCACCGAACTCTTCCAGCGCGGGCATTTCCAGCTTCTCGGTAAACTTCGGCTGGCGGGTCGGCAGGTAGCCGCCCAGCTTCTCACGCTGGCCATGCAGATAGTTGTACTCTTCAGAGCCTTTTTCGAAGGTCACGTACGGCAGTGATTCGATTTTGTCATCGGCGACCGGCACGTTGAAGCGATCACGGATATAGCGCACGCCATCCATGTTCATCTTCTTCACCTGGTGGGCAATGTTTTTGCCTTCCGCGGTGTCGCCCATACCATAACCTTTAATGGTATGCGCCAGGATCAGCACCGGCTTGCCTTTGGTATCCTGCGCTTTTTTCAGCGCCGCGTAGATTTTCTTCGGATCGTGGCCGCCACGGTTCAATGCCCAGATTTCATCATCGGACATATCTTTAACCAGCGCGGCGGTTTCCGGGTATTTACCAAAGAAGTGCTCGCGCACATAGGCACCATCGCGCGATTTGAAGGTCTGGTAATCGCCGTCTACCGTTTCGTTCATCAGCTGGATCAGCTTGCCGCTGGTATCTTTACGCAGCAGCTCATCCCAGCGACCGCCCCAGATGACCTTGATCACTTCCCAGCCAGCACCGGCAAAGATGCCTTCCAGCTCGTTGATGATCTTGCCGTTACCGGTGACCGGGCCATCCAGACGTTGCAGGTTACAGTTGATGATGAAGACCAGGTTATCCAGTTTTTCACGGGTCGCGATGGTGATCGCGCCTTTGGATTCCGGCTCATCCATCTCGCCATCACCGAGGAAGGCGTAAACGGTCTGCGCGGAGGTATCTTTCAGGCCACGGTGTTCCAGATATTTCAGGAACTTCGCCTGGTAGATCGCTGACAATGGACCCAGACCCATAGAGACGGTCGGGAACTGCCAGAATTCGGGCATCAGTTTCGGGTGCGGATAAGAAGAGAGGCCTTTGCCGTCCACTTCCTGACGGAAGTTGTTCATCTGCTCTTCGGTCAGGCGACCTTCAAGGAACGCACGGGCATAGATGCCGGGTGAAATATGACCCTGGAAATAGACCAGATCGCCGCCATCTTTCTCACTGCGCGCCCGGAAGAAGTGGTTAAAGCACACTTCATAAATGGTGGCAGAGGACTGGAAGGAAGACATGTGGCCGCCAAGCTCCAGATCTTTCTTCGATGCACGCAGCACCGACATGATGGCGTTCCAGCGGATCGCGGAGCGAATACGACGTTCAAGTGAGGTATTGCCCGGATAGTCCGGTTCATCTTCAACGGCAATAGAGTTGATGTAGTTACTGATTGCAGACGATCCTGCAGCCACGTTTACGCCGCCTTTGCGGGCTGCACTCAGCACCTGATCAATCAGATACTGCGCACGTTCAACACCTTCTTCACGGATGACCGATTCGATCGCCTGTAGCCAGTCACGAGTTTCAATCGGATCCACGTCATTGTGTAAACGTTCTGACATGGGTGTATTCCTTATCTGTGTCTAATACGTTGAATAATCGGGAGCCTGTTGATGCACAAGCAGGCAGGCTCGTCTGATGTCAGTACGATCTTTGTCGCACATCATTCCTTACGTTGCTGTAAACGACGCAGGGAGCGTTCTCGACGGCTCTGCTCCCGACTTCTGTCCAGCAAGATTTCCTCAATGAACGCCAGGTGACGGTGTGAAGCCTCGCGCGCTTTTTCCGGCTCACGAGCCACAATCGCCTCAAAGATTCTGGCGCGGTGACCGCTCACTTTTGCCAGCATTTCCCGGCGCAAGTAGAGCAATTCAAAATTCTGTCGAACGTTTCGTTCCAGCATAGGGCCCATTGAGCGTAGCAAATGCAAAAGCACCACATTATGGGCCGCTTCTGTGACCGCGATCTGATACTGCATCACGGCATCGGCTTCGGCGTCTAAATCGCCGCTGTCCTGCGCCTGCTGGATGTGCAGATGGCAGTCACGAATGCGCTGCAAATCTTCTTCTGTGCCGCGCAGTGCCGCGTAGTAGGCAGCGATGCCCTCTAAGGCATGGCGTGTTTCCAGCAGATCAAACTGTGATTCAGGATGGTCGGCGAGAAGTTCAACGAGCGGATCGCTGAGGCTTTGCCAGAGATGCTCCTGCACGAAGGTTCCGCCACCCTGACGGCGTAGCAATAATCCTTTGGCTTCCAGCCGCTGGATCGCTTCGCGGAGAGATGGACGTGAGACATCGAATTGTTTGGCGAGTTCGCGCTCAGGCAGCAGCTTCTCTCCCGGCCGTAGTGTCCCTTCCATAATCAGCGATTCGAGTTGTTGCTCGATAGCGTCGGAGAGCTTGGGTTGGCGAATCTTACTGTAAGCCATCGTCCCTTCTTATTAAGCCAGTCGTCCGAAGTAAATTGGTAATACCAATTGCAAAGAGGTGCCGGTAAAGTAACAAAGTATTCACCTTGTGTCTATATGGCGGCGGTGACATTCACATGTCACTAAAGCCAGTACCAGCGCTAACTTACGGTCATAAAAATGAAAAAAACCTGTTACCTGAAACGCGGTTTCAGCTGACTTTTACCAAACCTTACACCCGGTTAGCGCGTAAGCGCGGCGGCAAACATAAGTGAAAGCTATTCGTCATTGGCCCGATTTCATGGCAGAAATTTCTCTGGCCTGACGTGACCGGTACGGCGTTTTTTCAGTCATTCCTTAGCACTAAAAGCGAAACCAGGTGCAAAGCGATTCGCTTATCACTATTCTTGTCGCCAGGGTAGCTTATGTCCGCACACAGCAGGCCAGATACCGTAAAGTAATCAATACGTTATTGTAATCACTTCCTGACAGCGAACTGCGCTGCGAACGAAGAATAAAAACATCACGAGGTTTGTATGGAACAACAGCAAGGCGACGCGCTGAAACGTGGTCTGAAGAACCGCCATATTCAGCTCATCGCGCTGGGTGGAGCAGTGGGAACCGGCCTGTTTCTGGGCAGCGCATCGGTTATCGAATCCGCCGGACCGGCCGTTATTCTGGGTTATGCCATCGCCGGTTTTATTGCCTTTTTAATTATGCGCCAGCTGGGTGAGATGGTGGTGGAAGAGCCGGTAGCCGGCAGCTTCAGTCACTTCGCCTATAAATACTGGGGCAACTTTGCTGGCTTCGCTTCGGGCTGGAACTACTGGGTGCTCTATGTGCTGGTGGCGATGGCAGAGCTGACCGCGGTCGGTAAATATGTGCAGTTCTGGTGGCCGGACTTCCCCACCTGGGCTTCCGCCGCCATCTTCTTCGTGATGATCAACGCCATCAACCTGACCAACGTGAAAGTGTTTGGTGAGATGGAGTTCTGGTTCGCCATCATCAAAGTGATTGCGGTCATTGGCATGATCCTGTTCGGTGGCTGGCTGCTGTTCAGCGGTCACGGCGGCCCGCAGGCCACCGTGCGCAACCTGTGGGAACAGGGCGGCTTTTTCCCGCACGGCCTTGGCGGGCTGGTGATGGTCATGGCGATTATCATGTTCTCGTTTGGCGGTCTGGAGCTGGTGGGTATCACCGCCGCCGAAGCGGATAACCCGGAAATCAGCATTCCTAAAGCAACCAATCAGGTGCTGTGGCGCATCCTGATCTTCTACATCGGTTCGCTGGCGGTGCTGCTCTCCCTGATGCCGTGGACCCGCGTCACCTCAGACGTCAGCCCGTTTGTCTTTATCTTCCACGAGCTGGGCGATGCGATGGTGGCGAATGCGCTGAACGTGGTGATCCTGACGGCGGCTCTGTCGGTCTATAACAGCTGCGTTTACTGCAACAGCCGCATGCTGTTTGGTCTGGCACAGCAGGGCAACGCGCCGAAATCGCTGCTGAAAGTCGATCGTCGCGGCGTCCCGGTGTTAACCATTCTGGTCTCAGCTGTCGCCACCGCGCTCTGCGTGCTGATCAACTACCTGATGCCTGGCGAAGCGTTTGGCCTGCTGATGTCACTGGTGGTCTCGGCGCTGGTGATCAACTGGGCGATGATCAGCCTGGCACACCTGAAGTTCCGTCGTAAGAAGGATCAGCAAGGCGTGACCACCCGCTTTAAAGCGCTGTTCTATCCGGTGGGTAACTGGATCTGCCTGATCTTCCTGGCGGCAATCCTGGTGCTGATGGCGACCACACCGGGTATGGCTATCTCAGTCTGGCTGATCCCGGTCTGGCTGGTGATTCTGGCGATCGGTTACTTTATTAAGAACCAGACGCAGAAAGCCTGATCCCTGGTTGCGTGCTGCGCCTGCGCAGCACGCAACCTGCTTCACCTTCTCCCCTCGCGCTGGCCCGATCCAGCTCACACTTCTCCCGGCCCACCTGTTTTGTCCATCTTGATGACGAATTCCTCCCGCGCATCCCGCTGATTTACTGACAATAATTCCTGTTTACCGCGAATGTGCAGGAGAAAACCATGAAAGGAACCCCGCTCTCGTTTCGGGAAAAACTGGGTTATGGCATGGGCGATGCCGGATGCAACATGATTGGCGGTGCCATCATGCTGTTCCTCAATTACTTCTATACCGATGTTTTCGGCCTGGCCCCGGCGCTGGTAGGTACCCTGCTACTCTCGGTCAGGGTACTGGACGCCGTCACCGATCCGATTATGGGGGCGATCGCCGACCGCACGCAGAGCCGCTGGGGCCGTTTTCGCCCCTGGCTGCTGTGGGTTTCCGTGCCCTATGTGCTGTTCAGCATACTGATGTTTACCACGCCAGACTGGAGTTACCACAACAAGGTGATCTGGGCCTTTGTCACCTACTTCCTGATGTCGCTGACCTACACCGCGATAAACATCCCTTACTGTTCACTGGGTGGGGTGATCACCAACGACCCCGGCGAGCGCGTCTCCTGTCAGTCTTATCGCTTTGTGCTGGTCGGCATTGCCACGCTGATCCTCTCACTGTCACTGCTGCCGATGGCCGAGTGGTTTGGTGGCGAAAATAAAGCGCGCGGCTATCAGATGGCGATGACCGTGCTGGCGACCATTGGCCTGGCGATGTTTCTGTTCTGCTTTGCCACGGTGCGTGAACGTATCCGCCCTGCCGTGCCGAGCAATGATGACCTGAAAAAAGATCTGCGCGACGTCTGGAAGAATGATCAGTGGGTGCGCATTCTGCTGCTGACCTTCTGTAACGTCTGTCCCGGCTTCATCCGTATGGCCGCCACCATGTATTACGTCACCTGGGTGATGGGGCAATCGACCCACTTCGCCACCCTGTTTATCAGCCTGGGGGTGATTGGCATGATGGTCGGCAGTACGCTGGCGAAACTGCTGACCGACCGCTGGTGCAAACTAAAGGTCTTTTTCTGGACCAATATTGTCCTGGCGCTCTTCTCCAGCGGCTTCTACTGGATCGATCCGCACGCCACGCTACTGGTGGTGGTCGCCTACTTTATGCTGAATATCCTGCATCAGATCCCCTCGCCGCTGCACTGGTCACTGATGGCCGACGTGGATGACTACGGTGAATGGAAAACCGGCAAGCGCATCACCGGCATCAGCTTCTCTGGCAACCTCTTCTTTCTCAAGGTCGGACTGGCGGTGGCGGGTGCGATGGTCGGCTTTCTGCTGTCGATTTATGGCTACAACGCCGGCGCTAAACAGCAGTCCGCCGAGGCGATCAACGGCATTATGCTGCTGTTTACCGTGATCCCTGGCGTGGGCTATCTGATTACCGCTGGCGTGGTACGTCTGATGAAGGTTGACCGGAAAATGATGCTGACCATTCAGCGGGATCTCGCGCTGCGTCGCGAAAACTTTCATGACTTACAGACTGTTCGCCTGCGCGACCGTGCTGCCACGCAAACCGGAGATGTTAAATGACCGCAACCTGGCCTAACCCTTTTATCGAACAGCGCGCCGACCCCTTTATTCTGCGCCATGAGCAGCACTACTATTTTATCGCCTCAGTGCCGGAGTATGACCGGCTGGAGATCCGCCGCGCCACCACGCTGGTGGGGCTGCGCACGGCTGAACCGGTGGTGGTCTGGCGCAAGCCTGAGAGTGGTCCCTGTAGCGAACTGATCTGGGCACCGGAGCTGCATTACATCGACGGACAGTGGGTGATCTACTTTGCGGCTGCGCCAACCCGCGACATCAAAGAGGGGCTGTTTCAGCACCGGATGTATGCGCTGGTGTGCGATGCGGAAAATCCGCTGACGGATGAGTGGCAGCCGTGCCGCCGGATCTTCAGCCAGTTTGACAGCTTCTCGCTGGATGCCACCCACTTCGTCCATCAGGGCAGGAACTGGTATCTCTGGGCGCAGAAAGATCCGGCGATTCCCGGTAACTCCAATCTCTATCTGGCGGAGCTGCTGAATCCCTGGACGCTGAAAGGCACGCCGGTAATGCTGAGTCGCCCTGAATATGAGTGGGAGTGTGCCGGCTTCAGCGTAAACGAAGGGCCAGCGGCGATCCGCCACGGGGATCGGCTGTTTGTCACCTACTCTGCCAGCGCCACCGATGAAAATTACTGTCTGGGCCTGCTGTCGATTGCGGCGGAAGCCGATCCGCTTGATGTGACCGCCTGGCAGAAATCAGCCCGGCCGGTATTTGCCTCCAGCTGGGACAATCATCAGTTCGGGCCGGGCCACAACAGCTTTACTCAGGATGAGGCGGGACGGGACGTGCTGGTCTACCACGCGCGTCACTACACCGAAATTGAGGGCGATCCGTTATGGGACCCGAATCGCCATACCCGGCTGAAATATTTTCACTGGCGGGAAGATGGCACGCCCGATTTTGGCGTGCCGCCTGCCGATCACACCAGCGTGCCGTAAATCGTCAGCAGCGCTACCACCACCACCAGCACCAGTGAGGTCTTTTTCGCTAACGCCACGGCAATCCGTGGCGTTGCGACTTTATCGGTGTGCGGATCGCGCGACAGCGAAAACTGCGCCAGCATGGTCAGCACCTGATATTGCGAACGGTGGCGGTCGGTCAGCGAGGCAAACCAGGCGGGTAGCGCTTTCTCACCGTGACCCAGCAGAGCGTAGGCCACACCCGCCAGCCGCACCGGGATCCAGTCGAGGATATGCAGCAGGCCATCCACCCCCGACTGCGCCCGCGTCACTGGCGTACCGTGCTTTGCCAGCCAGCCTTGCCAGGCCCGCAGAAAAGCGTAACCCACCAGCAGCACCGGTCCCCATGCGCCGCCCACCACCAGCCAGAACATCGGGGCGAGATAGAAGCGGAAGTTTATCCAGATCAGCGCATTTTGCAGTTCGCGCAGAAACTCGCGCTCAGAACACTCAACCGGCACCCCGTGGATCATTGTCAGCTCCGCCGCCATCGCCTGATGTGCAGCCACATCATCATGGCTGGCCGCTTTCAGGTAGGCATGATAGTGCTGCCGCACTGAGCCGGCCCCGATGCACAGCAGCCCGGCGACAATCCAGAACAGCAGTTGCAGCACGCCAAACAGCAGCCCTTTCAGGCTCCAGACCACCAGTGCGGTCAGCGCCATCGCCAGCAGGGTCATCAACAGGGTACGCGCCAGGGAGAAGTGCCGGCGCTGGCGAAAAATCGGCTCCAGCCGGTGTTCGAGCTGCCAGTGCTCGCCCAGTTTAAACAGGCGTTCCCAGCCTAAAACCAGTAACAAGGTAAACAACGTCATACTGACTCCGCAAAAATCAGGATTGCTGCTGCGTTAACAGCTGTTTGTAGTAATCCCAGTCAAAAGCAGGTCCGGGATCGGTTTTGCGTTGCGGGGCGATGTCGCTGTGCCCCGTAATACGTGAAGGCGTTAACGGATAGTGTTGCAGCAGTAACTGCGTAACCCGTTGCAGGGCGCGATATTGCGCTTCGGTATAAGGATCGCTATCCGTGCCCTCCAGCTCAATGCCAATGGAGAAGTCATTGCAGTTTTCCCGGCCCTCAAACTGCGAGACGCCCGCATGCCAGGCGCGCTGATCAAACGACACATACTGGACGATCTCCCCATCACGACGAATCAGACAGTGTGCCGCCACCCGCAGCGCGGCAATCTCCGCGAAATAGGGATGGGCGTCCGCTGGCAGCGTGCCGGTGAATAACCGGTCGATCCACGGGCCGCCAAACTCACCGGGCGGCAGACTGATATTGTGGATCACCAGCAGCGAAGGCGCTTCATTATCAGGACGCGCATTGCAATGGGATGAGGGTACCTGACGCACATCGGTAAGCCAGCCATCTTGAAGTTTCATGCCAATATTCCTTGTTCAACCTGGCTGAGAATAGCATGAATAGTAACGGATTCTTGCGCCTGCGTGTGTCGTTGTAACAGTTATGCCACAAGCCGTGTTAAGTATACTAAACAAAACAGCTTGGATGGCTGGTGTACGCCTGCACTTCAGGCTATTGTAAACGCCCTACTCATCCCCCTCTTTTGGAGCTGAACAACTATGTCTTCGCGCGGTTATGATCGAGACAGTCGCCGCCAGGCGCTGATCAAACGCATTGAAAGTGACATCCCTGACGCCGTTGCGCTGGCGTTGAAAGAAGATCTCGGCGGTGAGATCGACGCCGATCGCGATATTACCGCGCAGCTGTTACCCGCCGACACCCAGGCCCATGCGCAGGTGATCACCCGTGAAGCCGGTGTTTTCTGCGGTAAACGCTGGGTCGAGGAGGTGTTTATTCAGCTTGGCTCAGGCGCGACGCTGAACTGGCAGGTTGAGGATGGCGACCGAATCGAGCCAAATCAGCCGCTGTTTGAGATCGAAGGGCCGGCACGCCTGCTGCTCACCGCCGAGCGCACCGCCCTTAATTTTGTGCAGACGCTTTCGGGGGTGGCCACCGAGGTCAGCCGCTATGTCGCGCTGCTGGCGGGCAGTCAGACGCAGCTGCTCGACACCCGTAAGACCCTGCCCGGCCTGCGAACCGCGCTGAAATATGCGGTATTGTGCGGCGGCGGCAGTAATCATCGGCTGGGCCTGTCCGATGCCTATCTGATTAAAGAGAACCATATCATCGCCAGCGGATCGATTCGTCAGGCGATTGAAAGAGCGCAGTGGCTCCATCCTGAGGTGCCGGTGGAAGTTGAGGTGGAGACGCTGGAGGAGCTGAGCCAGGCGCTTGAGGCGGCGGCTGACATCGTGATGCTGGATAACTTCAGCCTGGATCAGATGCGGGCGGCGGTTGAGCTCAACCGGGGACGTGCGCAGCTTGAGGTCTCCGGCAACGTCACCGAAACCACTCTGCCGCAGATCGCGCAGACCGGCGTGGACTTCGTTTCAGTGGGCGCGCTGACCAAGCACGTGCGGGCGCTCGATCTCTCGATGCGTTTTCAGCAAAAGTAACCCGCTTCGCCCTGCTCCGCTACGGCCATTTCTGCGACCCGGCTTCCAGCGCAGTTTCGACTGCGCTGCAATCGTGAAATCTTTTCTCGTCACCCTTTCCGCTTTGCCCATCCTCGCCTGTTTTTCAGCGCCAGCGCTCTCTAACCTGTCGCCTTCTTTAATCAGGAGACGATGACATGGATTATCAACGTGGATTTACGCTGGTTGAGCTGATGATTGTGGTGGGTATCGTGGCCATTCTGAGCGCCATTGGCCTGCCCGCTTATCAAAATTATCTGCAACGGGCGGCGCTCACCGACATGCTGCAAACCATGGTGCCCTACAAGACGGCGGTCGAGCTTTGTGCGCTGGAGCATGGCGGTCCGACGCAGTGTCAGGCCGGACAGGCGGGCATTCCCGCCGCCAGGGGATCGCGCTATGTTTCAGCTCTGAGCGTCACCAATGGAGTGATTACCCTGACCGGTCAGGAGAGTCTGACTGGCCTGAGCGTCGAAATGACGCCGGTCTGGGATAGCGCAGAGGGCAGCCTCAGCTGGCAACGCAGCTGTACCAGCAGCAACAGCAGCCTGCGTGACAATTGCCAGCAGCAGTTCCGCTTTGCGGATAAGGGAGCCAGTGATGAGCAGGCCTGATGATGCGATTGCCGCGTTGTGCCAGCGCTATCGCGCGCTGCTGCTGCATCATGACGCCAGTCAGCTGCGGGTCGCCGTGGCGGAGAGCGTACCGCCCGGACTGACGGAAGCGCTCCACTTTGCCAGTCAGTGTCAGATTGAGGTTGAATGCTGGCCGCAGGCCAGGCTCGATCAGTTGCAGCACGCCAGCCAGCCGCTGGTGGCACGGGAAGAGGCCCCGGCGGAATCCGCCATCGACGCGACCCAGCTGATATTGCGCCAGGCGATGGAGCGCCGCGCCTCAGATGTGCATATCGAACCCTGGCAGGAGGGCCTGCGGGTGCGGTTGCGCATCGACGGCGTCTTGCATCCTTTGTCCTCGCTGCCGGCCACGCAGCCAGCGGCGCTGCTGGCACGGCTGAAGATCCTCGCCGGACTGGATATTGCCGAACGCCGCTTACCGCAGGATGGGCAGTTCAGCATGGAGATCGCCGGGAAACCCGCCTCGTTTCGCCTCGCCACACTGCCAGTCTACGGGGGTGAGAAAGCGGTGGTCCGGCTGCTGCAAAGCGAAAGCGCGGCCCTCTCGCTGGATAAGCTCGGTCTGCCTGCGGCTCAGCTCCGGCTGATTTGCGCCGCCCTGGCACAGCCACAGGGACTGATCCTGGTGACCGGACCGACCGGCAGCGGCAAAACCTTTACCCTCTACAGCGGGCTCAGCGCCCTGAATACGCCGGAAAAAAACCTGTGCAGCGTGGAAGATCCCGTTGAGATCCCGCTGCCCGGCATTAACCAGACGCAGATCCAGACTAAAAATGGCCTCGATTTTCATCGCGTGCTGCGGGCGCTGCTGCGACAGGACCCTGACGTGATTATGGTGGGCGAGATCCGCGATGCCGAAACGGCGGAGATTGCGGTGAAAGCGGCGCAGACCGGGCATCTGGTGCTCTCCACGCTGCACACCAACTCCACCGCCGAAACCCTGACCCGGCTGCGGCAGATGGGCATTCCCGGTTACCTGCTCGGTTCGGCGCTGCGGCTGATTGTCGCCCAGCGCCTGGTGCGGCGGCTCTGTCCCCACTGCCGCCAGCCCGCTCAGGCGGTGGCGCACTATCCCGCCGAACTCTGGCCGGGCACCCTGCAAACCTGGCGTGCGCCTGGCTGCGACCACTGCTTTTCCGGCTATTTTGGCCGTCTGGCGCTGTTTGAACTGCTGCCGATAAACGCCAGACTGCAAAACGCTATCGCCGCGGAAATGCCGCTGGAGAACCTGCTCAGTCTGGCGAAACAGCAGGGGCTACGCCCTCTGCTGGTCTCCGGGCTGGAGGCGGTCAGCCGGGGTGATACCTCTCTGGAAGAGATGCAGCGGATAATCGGACTCGACGATGGCTGATGCGGGCTTGTTTCGCTGGCAGGCGGTAGACGGTCAGGGCCGGTTGCTCAGCGGTGAGATGCTGGCGACCGATTCCGATAACCTGCTGCTGATGCTGGCCCAGCGCGATCTCCTGCCGGTCAGCTGGAAACGCGAAAAGGTCTGGCGTCCGCGTGACTGGAAATGGCAGCACAAAACCGATCTGATCCGCCAGCTCGCCACCCTGCTCAGGGCGGGCCTGCCGCTGGCAGAGAGTCTGGCTTTGCTGGCTGAGGGCCATCCCCATGCGGGCTGGCGGGCGTTGATGATGGCGCTGCACCACCGGGTGCTGAGCGGTCAGCCCTTTTCACAGGCTTTGCGTGAATGGCCGCAAATCTTCCCGGCGCTCTACCCGGCGCTGATGGAGGTGGGAGAGCTGACCGGCCAGCTTGATGTCTGTTGCAGCGAGCTGGCCCAGCAGCAGATCCGGCAGCAGCAGTTGTGGCAGCAGGTGAGAAAAGCTCTGCGCTATCCGCTGTTTATTCTGCTGGTGGCGATGGCCGTCACCAGCGGCATGCTGCTGTTCGTTCTGCCTGAGTTCGTCTCGGTCTACGCCTCCTTTGACGCGCCGCTGCCCGCCTTTACCGCAGCGGTGATGCAGCTCTCCGCTGCGCTCCAGGCCTGGGGTGTCCCGCTGGTCACCGGCCTGGCACTGGCGCTTTTTGCCTGGCACCAACTCCGACGACGATCTGCTGGCTGGCAGCGACGTGAGCAGGCGCTTTTCCTGCGCATCCCGCTGCTTTCCGGGTTATGGCGCGGCACGCAACTGACGCAGATCTACACCATTCTGCATCTGACTCAGCGCGCCGGGTTAACCCTGTTACAGGGACTGGCTGCGGCTGAGGTCACGCTCTCGTCGTTATTATGGCGGGAGGCGGTTGCCGGGCTGCAACAGCATATCGCCGAGGGCAAACCGCTGCATCAGGCCCTGCTCAATCACCCGCTGTTTACGGCGTTATGCGGTCAGCTGATTCGCGTCGGTGAAGAGGCGGGTGCGTTAGAGCGGATGCTGGCGCGCCTGGCGGAGTGGCATGAGAGAGAGACCCGCGAACGCGCAGAGACGCTGGCCGCCTCGCTGGAGCCGATGATGATGGTGGTGATCGGCGGCATTGTGGGGACGCTGGTGATTGCGATGTATCTGCCGGTGTTCGGACTGGGCGAGGCGATGCAGTAAGGGGCGCAGGCTGCGCCCCCAGGCGCTAGCGGTTAAAAACGCGGTTTTCCTGCTCGGAAACCCGGATAAAGGTGGTGCGTTTGGTCAGCTCTTTCAGGCGCTCTGCCCCTACATAGGTGCAGGCGGAACGCAATCCACCCAGAATATCGCGCGCGGTTTCCGCCACCGGCCCGCGCAGTGGCAGCTTCACGGTTTTTCCTTCCGCTGCGCGATATTCCGCGACGCTGCCAACATGACGCTTCATCGCCGATTCAGAACTCATGCCATAAAACAGCATGAAACTTTCGCCATTCTCCTCAACGACCTGGCCTTCACACTCATCATGGGCCGCCAGCATCCCGCCGAGCATCACGAAGTCAGCCCCGCCGCCAAAGGCTTTGGCGATGTCACCCGGCACGGAACAGCCGCCGTCACTGACAATCTGACCGCTTAAGCCGTGCGCCGCATCGGCACATTCAATAACCGCAGAGAGCTGCGGATAGCCGACGCCGGTTTTAACCCGCGTAGTGCACACCGAGCCAGGACCGATACCGACTTTCACAATATCCGCCCCTGAGAGGATCAGCTCCTCCACCATTTCGCCGGTGACCACGTTACCGGCACAGATGGTTTTGTTTGGGAAGGTTTCACGGGCACGTTGCAGGAAGTCGACAAAATGTTGTGAGTAACCATTAGCGACGTCGATGCAGATAAACTGCAAATCCGCTGACAGCGCCATAATCGCCACCAGTTTGCTGAGGTCGGCGTCTGAGGTCCCGGTCGAAACCATCACCTGTTTCAGCACCTCAGTGGGTACGCGCTGAATAAATGCGCGCCAGTCGTCTACGCTGTAGTGTTTATGTACCGCGGTAAGAATATTGAAGCTGGCCAGCGCTTCGGCCATCAGGAAGGTACCCACTGTGTCCATGTTCGCGGCGATAATCGGTACTCCGCTCCAGCTCAGAGCTGAATGTCTGAAGGTAAAGCGGCGTTCCAGCTCAACCTGCGAGCGGCTTTTCAGGGTGGAACGTTTTGGGCGGATTAAAACGTCTTTAAAGCCCAGTTTTAAATCTTCTTCAATACGCATAAATAGTGTCCTGGTAGGTGGCAACGAACCGCAGTTCGCAGAATAAGCACAGCTCCAGTGAGCTAATGATACGCGCCTCAGGCCATGCGACAAGACTGCGAATTTCACTTTATTTACGCTACAATCCGCTTAATTCAGTTGAAAATTACCGGTGTGATCTGGCGCGCACTTTGGCTTTTTTAACCAGATCATTACCCTGAAATCATCTCCGAACGAGAAGTCAGGTGAGAAATATGCCCTTTATCGTCGCGCTTACCGGCGGGATCGGCAGTGGTAAAAGTACGATTGCTCAGCAGTTCGCGGCGTCAGGCGTGGAAATTATTGATGCTGACCTGATCGCCCGTGAGGTGGTCGAGCCGGGCACGCCCGCCTTGCAGGCGATTGAGGCACGCTATGGTGCCTCGATAGTCACGCAACAGGGGACACTCGACCGCGCCCGGCTGCGCGACATTATTTTTCAGCAGCCGGAGGAGAAAAGCTGGCTAAACGCGCTGCTCCATCCGCTGATTAATGCCCGGACAAAACAGCTGATCGCCGAAGCCCACTCACCTTATGTGCTCTGGGTGGTGCCACTGCTGGTGGAAAATCAGTTACAGCGCCAGGCTGATCGGGTACTGGTGGTTGATGTCGATGAGGCGACACAGTTAGCGCGCACTCAGCAGCGCGATCATCTCTCTGTCGGGCAGGCTAAACGTATTCTTGCGGCCCAGGCCACGCGCCAGCAGCGCCTCGCCTGCGCCGATGACATTATTGATAACAGTGGCGAGCCTGACGAAGCCTTGCCACAGGTTGCCGAGCTTCATCAGCGCTACCTCAGGCTGGCGGCAGCGAAACAGGATTAACATCATGAGCACACCCGTTCTGTTTGAACACCCGCTGAATGAAAAAATGCGAACCTGGTTACGGGTAGAGTTTCTGATTAACCAGTTAGATGAAACCACCCCACTGGATAAAAGCGTTAATGCACTGACCTTTTTTCGCCTGATTGGCGAACTGCTCGATATTTTTGAGCGCGGTGATATGCGGACTGAACTGCTGAAAGAGCTGGATCGCCAGCAGCAAAAATTACGTGCCTGGGCGGATGTTCCCGGCGTTGATATGACGCTGGTGGAAGCCCTGCGCGACAGGTTAAAAGCACAGTCAACGCAGCTGATGAATGCGCCACGCATGGGTCAGCAGCTGCGCGAAGATCGTCTGATTGCGCTGGTGCGTCAGCGGCTGAGCATCCCCGGCGGCTGTTGCAGTTTTGATCTGCCAGGTCTGCATATCTGGCTCCATCTGCCGCAGGAAACCCGCGATGCGCAGGTCGACGCCTGGATGCAGACTCTGGAGCCGCTACACCATACCCTGGCGATGATCCTCGATCTGATCCGCCAGTCCGCCGCGTTTCGGGTGCAGACCAGTCTTAATGGTTTTTATCAGGATAACGCTGAGGGAGCCGATCTGCTGCGGCTACAGCTGTCGCTGGAGGATGCGCTCTATCCTCAGGTTTCCGGGCATAAAAGCCGCTATGCTATTCGTTTTATGCCATTTGATAGCGATCGGGGTGAAGTGCCAGCCCGACTTAACTTTCAACTGGCCTGTTGTTAGAGGTGAAAATGCAGCAAGACGTAATGACCGTCGCCTGTCCACAGTGCGGCAAAGATGTTATCTGGGATGAACTGAGTCCGTGGCGTCCCTTTTGCAGCAAGCGCTGTCAGCTGATCGATTTAGGTGAGTGGGCCGCCGAGGAGAAACGCATTCCCAGCAGCGGCGACATGAACGACAGTGACACCTGGAGTGAAGAAGATCGCTGATCACAGGATGGGGCGCTGCGCCCCATCGGGTCAGATCTCGCCGGCAATCAGGCGGGCGATTAATGGGTGGTTCGCGGCCGGGAATTCGTCCGCGACCAGCGCCTGCTGATCCACCCAGCGCTGCGGTTGGCCCTCTTTGCCCCACGGCTCCCCTTTCCAGCCTTCAACCAGAAAGAAATGCAGCGTAACCCGCAGATCTTCATAGCTGTGGTCGGCGTGACCAATCGGCTGCGCCTGCGTCACCTCGATGCCGGTCTCTTCATGCAGTTCGCGTATCAGCCCCTGTTCGGCGCTTTCGCCCGCTTCAATTTTACCGCCGGGAAACTCCCACTTGTTCGCCATGTAAGAGGTAGCCGCGCGCTGGGCAAGGAAAATTTGTTTATTGGCATTGCGGATGATGCCAACCGCAACCTGTAGGTGCTTCATGGAGACTATCCCGGTATTGATCGGTGAGTGAGGTCTGATTCTAGAACATGACGTCGCGGAAGTTAACCATCGGGCCGGTTACGCCGTGGGATAACGCTGACTGCCACCTCTGCGGCAATAAAAAAGGAGCCAGCGGCTCCTTTTTTGTCAGCGTTTAGTCTCAGGCGATACGGCCATGACACTGCTTATATTTTTTGCCGGAACCGCATGGGCAGGGATCGTTGCGTCCGACTTTACGTTCGCCACTCTGCTGCGCCAGCGCCTCTGCGGCCAGCGTCTCTTCTTCAACGTGGCTCAGCTGCTGTTGCTGCGCCAGACGCTCAGCCTCTTCACGACGCTGCAGCTCCATCGCTTCCACCTCTTCCGGCATCCGCACCTGGACCTTACTCAGCGTGCTGATCACTTCATATTTCAGTGACTCAAGCATCGCGGCGAACATGGAGAAGGATTCACGCTTGTACTCCTGCTTCGGATCTTTCTGCGCATAGCCGCGCAGATGGATGCCCTGACGCAGATAGTCCATCGCCGCCAGATGCTCTTTCCACAGTGAATCGAGCGTCTGAAGCATCACCCCTTTTTCGAAGTTGCGCATCATTTCCGCGCCTACGATCTCTTCTTTGGCGGCATAGCTCTCCATCGCATGGGTCATGATGCGCTCACGCAGCACCTCTTCATGCAGGTCAGGCTCTTTATCCAGCCATTCAGCAATCGGCAGATTGAGATCGAAGTCCGCGCGCAGACGCTCTTCCAGGCCCGGCACATCCCACATCTCTTCCAGCGACTGTGGCGGGATGTAGGTGTCAATGGTCGCTTTATAGACGTCGTAGCGGATGCTGTTGATGGTTTCGCTGACATCCGACACATCCAGCAGCTCATTACGCTGGCTGTAGATGGCACGACGCTGGTCGTTAGCCACATCGTCATATTCCAGCAGCTGCTTACGCACATCGAAGTTACGGCTTTCAACTTTACGCTGTGCGTTGGCGATCGCTTTGGTGACCCACGGATGCTCAATCGCTTCGCCTGGCTTCATGCCCAGTTTACGCATCATATTTGAGACGCGATCGGAGGCGAAAATACGCATCAGCGCATCTTCCATCGACAGGTAAAAGCGTGAGGAACCGGCGTCACCCTGACGACCCGCACGACCACGCAGCTGGTTATCGATACGACGTGATTCGTGACGCTCAGTGCCCACAATGTGCAGACCGCCCGACGCCAGCACCGCGTCATGACGAACCTGCCATGCGGCCTTAATCTGCTGGATCTGCTCTTCTGTCGGATCTTCCAGCTCAGCCACTTCGGCGTGCCAGCTGCCGCCCAGCATAATATCCGTACCACGACCGGCCATGTTGGTCGCGATAGTCACCGCGCCAGGCTGACCCGCCTGGGCCACGATTTCCGCTTCGCGGGCGTGGAATTTGGCGTTCAGGACGTTGTGCTTGATACCGGCACGGGTCAGCTCATTAGAGACAACCTCCGATTTCTCAATCGAGATGGTTCCCACCAGCACCGGCTGACCGTTCGCCGTGCGCTCACGAATATCTTCGATGATGGCATCGATCTTCTCTTTCTCGGTCATGTAGACCAGGTCAGGCAGATCTTTACGCACCATCGGGCGGTTGGTCGGCACGACAATCGTATCGAGTTTATAAATGGAGCTGAATTCGAACGCTTCGGTATCCGCCGTACCGGTCATACCGGCCAGTTTTTCGTAAATACGGAAGTAGTTCTGGAAGGTGATCGACGCCAGCGTCTGGTTCTCGTTCTGGATCTCTACCCCTTCTTTCGCTTCAATCGCCTGGTGCAGACCATCAGACCAGCGACGTCCCTGCATGGTACGACCGGTGTGTTCATCAACGATCACCACTTCGCCATCTTTTACGATGTAATCGACATCACGGGTAAATAGCGCATGGGCACGCAGCGCCGCCGTGACGTGGTGCATCAGCATGATGTTGGTGGGTGAGTAGAGTGACTCGCCCGCTTCCATGATGCCCTGGCTGACCAGCAGCTCTTCCACTTTCACCAGGCCGCGCTCTGACATGTGAGCCTGGCGCGCTTTCTCATCCACCCAGAAGTCGCCTTCACCCTGGTGGGTTTCGCTATCTTCTTTATCCTGGCGCACCAGATGAGGGATGATCTTGTTCACTTTGGTGTAGAGATCAGAGCTGTCTTCCGCCGGACCGGAAATAATCAGCGGCGTACGCGCTTCATCGATCAGGATAGAGTCGACCTCATCCACCAGCGCATAGTGCAGTTTACGCTGTACACGCTCTTCCGGGCTGAACGCCATGTTGTCGCGCAGGTAGTCAAAGCCATATTCGTTGTTGGTGCCGTAGGTGATGTCTGCGGCGTAGGCTTCACGCTTCGCCACCGCCGGCAGGCCCGACATGTTGATACCGATGCTCAGGCCGAGAAACTCAAACAGTGGACGGTTATTTTCCGCATCGCGCTGGGCCAGATAGTCGTTGACGGTCACCACGTGCACGCCTTTGCCGGACAGCGCGTTCAGGTAGGCTGGCAGCGTCGCGGTCAGGGTTTTACCTTCACCGGTACGCATCTCAGCGATGCAGCGATCGTTCAGCACCATACCGCCGATCAGCTGCACGTCGAAGTGACGCATGCCGAAGACACGTTTACTCGCTTCACGTACGGTAGCGAACGCTTCCGGGATCAGGCTCTCCAGTGTTTCGCCCTTTTTCAGACGCTCACGGAACTCGTCAGTTTTGGCTTTCAGTTCATCGTCAGAGAGCTTCTCAAAGTCCGGCTCCATCTTGTTGATGACGTCCACCACCTTACGCATACGACGCAGGGTACGATCGTTACTGCTACCAAAAACCTTGGTTAATATTTTGCTTAACATAATCAATATATTCTCAATTCAGCCGGGCCATACCGGACTGCGAAATCTAAACAGAGTGAATAAAACCAGAAAGATTAGCAGAACAATCGGACGGGTCCGGCGCGAATGCCATGCACGCTGGCATGCCATTCTACCCATGAGCGGGCAGCCGCTACGTAAAGCGGAGGTGTGGCGATCTGCTGCGGCGCCGCATGCAGCGCGGTATGAGAGGTCAGTAAGCTGTGCAGAGAATCGATCAGTGCCAGCTTTTGTGCCGCCAGCGGTAGTGCCTGTTTTTCCGCCCGCGCCTGGGGTGCCAGCGTGAAAGAGAGATGACGGATAACCGTGCGGATAGCGTGCTGATGCCAGTAATCCACGCTGAAACTGGGACGCCGGGCCGCTTCCTGGAGGCGGATCAGATGGTCAAAGCGTGTGGCATTGCCGAGAAAAAAGGTGCTGGTCGGCGATTCAGGGGAGGCGTTGAGTTCCGAACTTTGCGCACAGGCTGGCAGGCCAAAGCTGGCCGCTACCATCCCTAACAGGAGATGAGGCCAGAAATAGCGTCTACCTAATTGTCGCCAGCGCAGAAGAATCCCGATCACAACCTTTCCATCGCGCATGCTCTGTTGCGCTCTCGTTTTCGTTCACCCGCCGCGAGCCGCAGCGGTATTCGGCCTGTAAAAGCGCCACAGATAGTAACACTAATGCAGGTCATCCACACCTGGGATTAGAGTGGCAGCGTGAGAAAACAGGCGCGATTGTTCAGCAATTCAGCAGATAAAAAGGGGTGTTGCGAGCGGCGTCGCAATCAGCAGGAGTGATCTCAGGAGCAAAAAAAACGGCTGGCGCCGCTGACCGGAGAGGGTGTCAGCATAACCAGCCGTTTCACGTTCTGTGACAGTTAAGCCAGAACCAGATTCGGCGCTTTGAACGCCAGCGGCAGTTCCGCTTCGTCTTCGAAGGTTGCCCATTCCCAGGCTTCCTGCTTCGCCAGAACCGCTTGCAGCAGCTTGTTGTTCAGCGCGTGACCCGATTTGAACGCAGCGAATGCGCCAATAATGTTGTGGCCACACATAAACAAGTCGCCAATCGCGTCCAGCATTTTGTGACGAACAAACTCATCTTCAAAACGCAGGCCTTCTTCGTTCAGTACGCGGAAATCATCCAGACCTATCGCACAATCTAAGCTACCGCCCAGGCACAGGCCTTTAGATTGCAAATATTCGATTTCACGCATAAAGCCAAAGGTACGCGCGCGGCTGATTTGACGAACAAAGGCGTCAGCGGAGAAATTCATCGCATAACGCTGCGAGCTGGAGTCGATAGCCGGGTGTTTAAAGTCGATGGTGAAATCGAGCGAGAAACCGTTAAACGGCTTAATCTCAGCCCACTTGTCACCCTCTTCCACACGCACGGTCTGCTTAACACGCACAAATTTCTTCGCGCTGTTGAGCTGCTCGATACCCGCATCCATCAGCAGATAGATAAACGGCGCTGCGCTACCATCCATGATCGGAATTTCTGGTGCATCGACTTCAACAATAATGTTGTCAATACCCAGCCCCGCCAGAGCGGCATTAAGGTGTTCGACCGTTGAAATACGCACGCCTTCATCATTCACCAGGCAGGTGCTCAGCATGGTGTCGCGCACGTATTTTGCATCAGCCGGAAAATCTACCGGTGGATTCAAGTCGGTGCGACGATAGATGACCCCGGTATTAGCCGACGCAGGGCGTAATGTCAGTGTGACTTTCTTGCCGGTATGCAAACCAACACCAGTCGCCTGAACAATACGTTTTAATGTCCTTTGTTTGATCATCGTATTATCTCGCAGTTTCACCTTTCCGACCGCTAGTATACTTTACCAGCGGGCAGATACTTTAGCACAAAGAGCGGGGAATCCCAATTCCAGGGTTATTCCTAATCAGCCTGCTTACGTAAAAAGGCTGGAATATCAAGATAATCTGGCTCTTTATTCGACTGTGCAGCCTGGTCGTTAACCACTTTAGCGGCCGGTTTCTGCTCCTGCGGCAGCGGTGACATCCCGTGCTGCTGATAACGATGATCCATCACAGGCTGGCTGGCTGGCTTGTTGGTAACCAGGGTGATTTCAGGACGTTTGTCCATGCCGATACCGGTTGCCACCACAGTGACGCGCAGTTCGTCGTTCATCTCTGGATCCAGCGAGGTGCCGATGACCACGGTCGCGTTGTCTGAAGCGAAGGCGCGGATGGTGTTACCCACGGTTTCGAACTCATCCAGACGCAGGTCGAAGCCCGCAGTAATGTTGACCAGCACGCCACGCGCGCCTGACAGATCAATATCTTCCAGCAGCGGGCTGGAGATCGCCATTTCAGCCGCTTCTTCGGCACGGTCTTCACCGCACGCCACGCCTGAGCCCATCATCGCATAGCCCATTTCGGACATCACGGTGCGCACGTCAGCGAAGTCGACGTTCATCAGACCCGGACGGGTAATCAGCTCGGCGATACCCTGCACCGCGCCTTTCAGCACATCATTGGCAGCGCCAAAGGCATCCAGCAGCGAGATACCGCGGCCCAGCACCTTCAGCAGCTTGTCGTTGGGAATGGTAATCAGTGAATCGACATGCTTAGAGAGTTCAGCAATCCCCTGCTCGGCAAACGCCATGCGTTTTTTGCCTTCGAAGTTGAATGGCTTGGTGACGACAGCCACGGTCAGGATGCCGAGATCTTTCGCCACTTCCGCGACCACAGGCGCTGCACCGGTACCGGTACCGCCGCCCATGCCGGCTGCGATGAACACCATGTCTGCCCCTTCCAGCGCAGAACGCAGTGCTTCGCGATCTTCTTCTGCAGAGTTACGGCCCACTTCCGGGTTCGCACCCGCACCCAGACCTTTGGTAATGTTATTACCGATCTGAATCGTCTGGCCGACCGCTGTTTTACGCAACGCTTGCGCGTCGGTATTCACAGCAAAGAATTCCACACCTTCGATACGTTCGCGTACCATGTGCTCTACGGCGTTACCGCCGCCGCCACCGACGCCGATGACTTTAATCACCGCGTCGTTGGTTAATTCCATAGGTTCAAACATGATTTCTCTCCGTTATGTGCCTGTCGCCTGGAGATCACTAAAGAAAACAGCATGATCTCCTTTCACAAAAATTAAAACTCTTTTTTTAACCAACTGTTAATACGCTTGAACCAGTTACCTACTGAAACCCGTTTTTCGGTCTCTGTATCCCCGTTCATGTGCGACTCTTTGCCGTAATGCAACAGTCCCACGGCGGTGGAGTAGTACGATTCCTGCGCATAATCAGTCAGGCCGGTAATATTCAGCGGTTGTCCGATGCGTACCTGTGTATGGAATACACGTTGCGCACAGGCCGCCAGTCCCTCGATTTGCGCTGCACCACCCGTCAGGACAATGCCTGCCGCTAAATGGTGTTTCACGCCCTGCTGACGCAGTTGTTCCTGTAATTGCAGAATCTCGTCATTGACCAGATTCAGAAGTTCGGTGTAACGCGGCTCAATCACTTCTGCCAGCGTCTGACGTTGCAGGCTGCGCGGTGGACGTCCACCCACGCTCGGCACTTCAACGTTCTCATCTTTGCCAACAATCGACCCCAGCGCGCAGCCGTGTCGCACTTTGATCGCTTCCGCGTCGGTTGGCGGTGTACCAAACGCATAGGCAATATCGCTGGTGACGACGTTGCCCGCATACGGAATAACCTTAGTGTGCCGTAAAGCGCCGCCGGTATATACGGCTATGTCCATTGTACCGCCACCAATATCGACAACACACACGCCCAGCTCACGTTCGTCTTCGGTTAAGACGGCAAAACTGGAGGCCAGACCGGCGAAAATCAGCTGATCCACCTTCAGGCCACAACGTTCAACCGCTTTCACGATGTTCTTCGCCATATCGTTGTGGCAGGTGATCAGGTGCACTTTCGCCTGCATGCGCACGCCGGAAAGGCCGACCGGATTCTTAATCCCTTCCTGATAGTCGATGGCATATTCCTGCGGAATCACGTGCAGAATGCGATGCTCGTCACGTACTCTTACCGACTTAGCGGTATGCACCACGTTCTCCACATCATCCTGAGTCACTTCCTCTTCCGAAATCGGAACCATCCCGATTTCGTTCTGACAACTGATATGTTTGCCCGATAAAGCAAGGTAGACGGAGGAGATCTGGCAGTCTGCCATCAGCTCAGCCTGATCGATGGCGCGCTGCACGCATTTCACCACCGACTCAAGGTCGTTTACGCCACCTTTGTCCATACCGCGGGATGGACAGCTGCCCACCCCAATAATGTTGACCATACCATCGGGCAGAATTTCCCCAACCAGGGCGGCAACTTTCGCAGTGCCGATTTCGAGTCCAACTACCAGTTTTCTGTCCGTTGCCTTGATCATTGTTGTTTAGCCTGTGCCTGGTTCTGTTGCTGATTACTGTCCTGTGGCTCCATCACGACCGGCGTCCAGCCAACAGAAGCGCCCGAGTCATATCGCAAATCCACGTAGCTGATACGTTTACTCTCGTTCTGGCCTTGCTGTTGCAGCACCGGGTAGAGCTCAATAAATCGGTTGAGTCGTTTCATGGTGTCGCTGCGTCCCAGTTCGATACGCACATCATCACTGGTGACCAGCTGCCATGAACGCCGGGCCGTCATCGACGCGGCCTTAAGGGTAAACTTCCGGGCCTTCAGCACATCATCCATGCTGTGATAGCCCGCCAGGACCTCTTTCTCACTCCCCTCAGGCCCATACAGCATCGGCATTGTCTCTTTGCCGACATGGCTGGCGGGTACGCTGAAGGAGACCCCGTCAGCGTCCACCATATGTAAATCGTTCCAGCGCGCCACCGGGGTGTATTCCACCAGATGGATCTTCAGTTCGTCCGGCCACTGTTTGCGCACGCTGACCTGCTTGATCCACGGCAGCCGCTCAATCTGCTGCTGTAAAATATCGACATCCTGCGACATAAAAGTCCCCGGCGCGCCGAGGGACAAAATCGCCTGACGAATATCGTCATGGGTGGTGTAGTGCGTTTGTCCGGTCACCACCAGTTTTGACAAGGGCAGGCGGGAAGCATCGTTCATCCACTTCAGCACCACCAGCCCGCCGGAAATCATAATGCCCACCACCATCAGCAGAAAAATAATGCCGAACAGTCGGGCTCCGTTACTGCGCCCGGTGCTGATACGCTCCTGCGGTTCACGGTTTCGGACTCTCATCGCCGCCTGTGACATATCAGTCGGCCAGCTCCAGAATATGGGCAACCAGCTGCGGGAAACTGATCCCCGCCTGTTTTGCCGCCATCGGCACCAGGCTGTGGCTGGTCATGCCTGGCGAGGTGTTGGCTTCCAGCAGCTGGAAATTCCCTGCGCTGTCGGTCATCACATCCACCCGTCCCCAGCCGCGACATCCCAGCGCACGCCAGGCGGCCAGTACCAGCTGCTGCAATTCCGCTTCACGCTCCGCACTCAGATCGGCCGGACAGAGGTACTGAGTATCGTCAGAAATATATTTAGCTTCATAGTCATAGAACTCGCTGGCGCTCTTTATTTCAATCGTGGGCAGAATGCGATCGCCCACAATCGCGACGGTATACTCCGCGCCGCTGAGAAACGCCTCGACCAGCACGTCATTATCGTGCCGGAACGCCAGTGCCAGGGCTGCGGGTAAGTCGGCCAGATCGTTCACCCGGCTGATGCCGACGCTGGAGCCTTCACAGGCTGGTTTGACGAACAGCGGCAGGCCCAGCGCCGCGATGGCGGCATGAGTCCCGGCGTCGATTCCGGCTTCAGAGTGCTGACGGGTCAGCCAGACAAAATCGCCTGACGGCAGACCACGCCCCTGCCACAGCAGTTTGGTCCTTAGCTTGTCCATGGTCACGGCCGAGGCCATCACGCCGCTGCCGGTGTAAGGCAGCTGAATGAAATCCAGCACCGCCTGCATGGTGCCATCTTCTCCGCCCCGGCCATGCAGCGCGATAAAGGCTTTGGTAAAGCCCTGCTCTTTCAGCGTCAGCACCGGCACATCGCGGGTATCAACGCCATGGGCGTCGATGCCCATCTCCCGTAATCCGGCGAGTACCGCCTGACCTGAATTCAGCGACACCTCGCGCTCAGCCGAGGTTCCGCCCATCAATACCGCGACTTTGTCAGCCATGACGATCCTCCGCTTTACGTTCTGGCTGGAGCTTAGCGTCAGCCAGTTTGCGGGCCACCTTGCCGACGTTACCGGCACCCTGCACCAGAATCAGGTCATTGCCTGACAGCAGCGGTGCCAGCATCTCCGGCAACGCATCATGTTCCGGCACCAGAATCGGATCGACTTTGCCCCGGCTGCGAATAGCGCGGCAGAGTGAGCGGCTATCGGCCCCCGGAATGGCGGTTTCACCGGCGGAGTAAACGTCCAGCATCAGCAAAACATCGACATGCGAGAGCACGTTGGCAAAATCATCAAACAGATCGCGGGTGCGGGTATAGCGGTGCGGCTGAAACACCATCACCAGTTTTTTATCGGGCCAGCCCGCACGCGCCGCTTTAATCGTCGCGTCGACTTCGGTGGGATGATGACCGTAGTCATCGACCAGCATCGCGCTGCCTGGCTGACCGTTGACCGGCTCTGTCGGGAACTCACCCAGCAGATCGAAGCGGCGGCCGGTGCCCTGGAAACTCTCCAGCGCGGCGAGAATGGCGTTGTCATCAATGCCCTCTTCACTGGCGACGGCAACCGCGGCGGCGGCGTTCAGGGCATTATGGCGACCTGGCGCATTCAGCGTGATGTGCAGCGGCGCTTTCTCCTGACGGATCAGCGTAAAGTGCCCCTGTGAGCCGCGCTGGTGGTAATTTTCAATGCGCAGGTCCGCGTCATCGCTGAAACCGTACGTGGTGATCTGACGCCCTACGCGTGGGATCAGGTCACGGATAACCGCATCATCCACACACAGTACCGCGCGTCCGTAAAACGGCAGGTTGTGCAGGAAATTGATAAAGGTCTGCTTCAGGTTCTCAAAGTCGCCCTGATAGGTATCCATATGATCAGCTTCGATGTTGGTCACAATCGCCACCATCGGTTGCAGATGCAGGAACGACGCATCGCTCTCATCCGCTTCAGCAATCAGGTAACGGCTGCTGCCAAGACGCGCATGGGTGCCCGCCGCTTTGACCAGGCCGCCGTTAACGAAGGTCGGATCGAGACCGCCCTCGGCATAAATGCTCGACACCATCGCCGTGGTGGTGGTTTTGCCGTGGGTGCCGGCCACCGCGATGCCATGACGGAAACGCATCAGTTCAGCCAGCATTTCCGCGCGACGGATCACCGGAATGCGCTGTTCCCGCGCCGCCACCAGTTCCGGGTTGTCCTGCGCAACCGCGCTGGAGACCACTACGACGCTGGCGTCGGTCACGTTTTCGGGGCGATGGTTAAAATAAATGGTGGCACCCAGCGCGATCAGATTCTGCGTCACCGGGTTAGGGGCCAGATCAGAACCGCTGATATGGTAGCCTTCATTCGCTAACACTTCGGCAATACCGCCCATGCCAGCACCGCCGATGCCGACAAAGTGGATGTGCCGGACGCGACGCATCTCGGGCACGATAGAACGCAGTTTTGCCAATTGTTGTGTATTCATCGCTTTCAATTACCTGCTCTTTCAGTTTGTACCCAAACCGGGTACAGGTCAGACCCGCTGACCGGAATGATTACTTTGCGGCGCGAGCCACTTCCTGCGCGACCCGTTCAGTCGCGTCGGGGATCGCCACCTGACGGGCCTGCTCAGCCATCGTCAGCAGTGTGGCGCGGTCCCAGTGGCGTACCTGATCCGCTACAGCCTCCGCAGTAAACTGCGGCTGCTCAAAAATTCTGGCCGCGCCCGCTTTTTCCAGCGGCAGCGCGTTCCAGTACTGCTGGCGATCTTTATGCTGAAACGGCACGAAAATCGCCGGTAATCCGGCGGCGGCGACTTCACTCACCGTCAATGCCCCGGAACGACAGACCACCAGATCGGCCCAGGCGTAGGCGGCGGCCATGTCATCAATAAATTCGGTCACTTTATGCTGCGTCTGACCCACCTGCTGATAGGCTTTTTCCACCTCAGCCAGCGCACCTTTGCCGGTCTGATGCCACAGCGTGATTTCGTCACCGGCCAGCGCCGCTACCTGGGGCAGCGTCTGGTTCAGTACCCGCGCGCCCTGACTTCCGCCGATCACCAGGACTCTTATCGGACCGGTACGCCCGGTTAAACGCACGGCGGGCAGCGGCAGCGCCAGCACATCGGTTCGAACCGGATTCCCGACCACGTCAGCGGCGGGAAACGCGCCCGGAAACGCCTGAAGCACTTTTGTGGCAATTTTCGCCAGCCATTTGTTGGTCAGGCCGGCAATGCCGTTCTGCTCATGCAACACTACCGGAATGCCGCAACTCCAGGCCGCTAAACCGCCGGGACCAGAGACATAGCCGCCCATCCCCAGCACCACATCCGGCTGCCAGGCTTTCATGATGCGACGCGCCTGACGCCATGCGTTGAAGATGCGCAGCGGCGCCAGTAACAGCGCTTTTATCCCTTTACCGCGCAATCCGCTGATGCGGATAAAATCGATGTCGATGCCATGTTTAGGCACCAGGTCCGCTTCCATCCGGTCGGCGGTGCCTAACCAGCGAACCTGCCAGCCCTGTTCCATCAGATGATGGGCGACAGCCAGACCGGGAAAAACATGTCCACCGGTTCCGCCCGCCATCACCATCAATCGCTTACCGCTCATCGACCACCTCGGGTAAACGCCTGCGCTTTCGCCAGGCGCGTTTCATAATCTATGCGTAACAAAAAGACGATAGCGGTCGACATAATAATCAGACTCGACCCGCCATAACTGATCAGCGGTAACGTCAGACCTTTGGTCGGCAGCATACCGGCTGCCGCGCCGACGTTAACCAGCGCCTGAAAGCTGAACCAGACACCGATGGAACAGGCCAGGAAGCCGGAAAAACGCTGATCCAGCTCCAGCGCACGACGGCCAATCGACATCGCACGAAAAGCGACGAAGAATACCATTAAAAGTGCCAGTACCACACCGATGTAGCCGAGTTCTTCACCGATGATGGCGAAAATAAAGTCGGTGTGCGCTTCCGGCAGATATTCCAGCTTTTGCACCGAGTTACCGAGTCCCTGCCCCCAGAATTCGCCCCGGCCAAAAGCCATCAGCGACTGGGTCAGCTGGTAGCCACTGCCGAAGGGATCTTCCCACGGGTTCCAGAACGAGGTGACGCGACGCATACGGTAAGGTTCCGCGATGATCAGCAGCACCACGGCAAAGATGCCGGAGCCGATAATCGCCAGGAACTGCCACAGCTTGGCTCCCGCCAGAAACAGCATCGCCAGCGTCGTCACAAACAGTACCACCACCGTTCCGAGGTCCGGCTGCGCCAGCAGCAGTACCGCCAGCACCACCATCACGCCCATCGGCTTACAGAAGCCCCAGAAGTTATTGCGCACCTCTTCCACTTTTCGCACCAGGTAGCTGGCGAGATAGCAGAACAGGGAGAGTTTCGACAGCTCCGCCGGCTGGATACGCAGCGGACCCAGCGCGATCCAGCGCGAGGCGCCGTTAACCGAGCTACCGACCACCAGTACAATCAGCAGCATCGCGACCGTCACCATCAGCATCACGTTGCTGTAGCGCTGCCAGAAATCCATCGGCACCCGCAGCGTGACCAGCGCCATGCCGACCGCCAGCGCGATATAGAAGGCGTCACGCTTGGCGAAGTAAAACAGATCGTCATTCAGACGCTGTCCCACCGGCATAGAGGCGGAGGTCACCATCACAAAACCGATCACCGCCAGGCCGAGCGTCAGCCACAGCAGCGTGCGATCATAGAGCACCAGCGAAGAGTCATCGCTTTCACGCGCGCCCATCACCCAATCTTTCAGCCGTCCTGAGAAATAGTGCGCCAGTCCGGCGCCAGGAATACGCATCAGCTCAGCTCCTTCACCAGTTGCGCGAACTGTTCACCGCGCTGCTCAAAGTTACGGAACTGATCCAGGCTGGCGCAGGCTGGTGACAGCAGCACCATATCGCCCGGTTTAACCTGCGGCGCGATCTGCTCCATCGCCTGGCGCATCGTTTCGGTACGCACCGCGATCTCCGGGCGCAGCGACGCCAGCGCATCCCCGTCACGGCCAAAGCAGTAGATCCGTACCTTGTCGCCCTGGAGCCAGGGCGTCAGCGGCGTGAAATCCGCGGACTTGCCATCACCGCCCAACAGCAGCCACAGGGTTCCCTGTACCTGAAGGCCATTCAGCGCCGCTTCAGTGCTGCCGACGTTGGTCGCCTTAGAATCATTAATCCAGCGCACGCCCTGATGCTCATGCACCAGCTGGAAGCGATGCGCCAGGCCGGTAAAGTGAGTCAGCGCCGCCAGGCTGGAAGCGCGCGGCAGCCCCACCGCATCCGCCAGCGCCAGCGCGGCCAGCGCATTGGTATAGTTATGCTGTCCCACCAGCTTCATTTCAGCGGTGTTCAGCACTTTCTCACCCTTGACCCGCAGCCAGACACTGCCCTGCTGCTTGTTGAGGTGATAGTCGCCAAAATCGACGCCAAAACTGACACAGCGGGCGTCCGCGCCGCGTACCGGCATGGTCAGGGCATCATCCGCGTTCACCACGCAGACCTGCGCGCCTTCATAGATGCGCAGTTTGGCGGCGCGATACTGCTGCATGCCGAGCGGATAGCGATCCATATGATCTTCGCTGACGTTGAGCACGGTCGCCGCCGCCGCTTTCAGGCTATGGGTGGTCTCCAGCTGGAAACTGGACAGCTCCAGCACATAGAGCTGCGCCGGAGATTGCAGCAGGCTCAGCGCCGGCAGACCGATATTGCCGCCCACGCCCACCTGCCAGCCTGCGGCTTTCGCCATCTCGCCCACCAGGGTGGTGACGGTGCTTTTGCCGTTAGAGCCGGTGATCGCCACAATCGGTGCCTGGGCCTCGCGGCAGAACAGCTCAATATCACCGACAATTTCAATGCCAGCGCTGACCGCTTCACTGAGGATCGGATGGGCCAGCGCCACGCCCGGACTGGCAACAATCAGATCGGCCGCCAGCAGCCAGTCGCCGTTGATGCCGCCCAGATGACGTTCAACCTGCGCGGGCAGTTTATCCAGTCCCGGCGGCGACACACGGGTATCCATCACGCTGGGGGTAACCCCCTGCGCTAAAAAGAAATCAACACAGGAGAGCCCGGTCAGGCCCAGCCCGATGATGACTACTTTTCTGCCCCGATAGTCAGCCATGATTAACGTACCTTCAGCGTGGCCAGGCCAATCAGCACCAGCATGAGTGAAATAATCCAGAAGCGCACAATAACGCGCGGCTCCGGCCAGCCCTTGAGTTCATAGTGGTGATGGATCGGCGCCATGCGGAAAATACGCTGGCCGCGCAACTTAAAGGATCCCACCTGGAGGATCACCGAGAGCGTCTCCACCACAAACACGCCGCCCATAATCACCAGTAAAAATTCCTGACGCAGCAACACCGCGATGGTGCCCAGTGCGCCGCCCAGCGCCAGCGAACCCACATCGCCCATAAAGACCTGCGCCGGATAGGTGTTGAACCACAGGAAGCCCAGCCCGGCCCCGACGATGGCGGTGCAGACAATCACCAGCTCACCGGCGTGACGCAGATAGGGGATATGCAGATATTCAGCGAACTTCACGTTACCGGTGGCCCACGCCACCAGGGCGAAACCGGCCGCAACAAAGACGGTGGGCATAATCGCCAGGCCATCCAGTCCGTCGGTGAGGTTAACCGCGTTACCGGTTCCGACAATCACGAAGTAGGCCAGCAGCACATAAAACAGACCTAACTGCGGCATAATGTCTTTGAAAAACGGCACCACCAGCTGAGTGGCGGGGGTATCTTTGCCCGCCATGTAGAGCGCGAACGCCACACCCAGCGAGATCACCGACATCCAGAAATATTTCCAGCGTGCGATCAGTCCTTTGGTGTCCTTGCGGACCACCTTGCGGTAGTCATCCACAAAACCGATGATGCCGAAACCGATCAGCACCGTCAGCACGCACCAGACGTATGGGTTAGATGGATAGGCCCACATCAGCACCGAAATGGTAATGGAGGTGAGGATCATGATGCCGCCCATGGTAGGCGTGCCGCGTTTACTGAAATGCGATTCCGGGCCATCGTTACGCACCACCTGGCCAATCTGCAATTTTTGCAGCCAGGCGATCAGGCGCGGACCCATCCAGAGAGAGATAAACAACGCGGTCAGCAGGCTGACAATGGCGCGAAACGTCAGATAGGAAAAGACGTTGAAGCCGGAATAAAAAGCGACCAGATGCTCGGCCAGCCAGACTAACATGTTCCTTTCTCCTGTAGGCTTTGTACTACCTGCTCCATGGCGGCACTACGTGAACCTTTGATCAAAACGGTAATTTGTGAGTGTTCGGACAACAGCTGGCGTAAACGTTCAGTCAGCGTCGTTTTATCGCTGAAATGTTCGCCAACTCCGCTGCTTTCGCTGATGAAATGACTGAATTTTCCGGTAGTCAGTACCCGGTCGATGCCTGCGTCACGCGCCGCTTCCCCGACTTCCCGGTGACATTTTTCTGTTTCGTCGCCCAGTTCGGCCATATCGCCCGCCACCATCACCCGGTAGCCCGGCATCTCCGACAGCACCTGAGCGGCAGCGGTCATTGAGCCGACGTTGGCGTTGTAACTGTCATCCAGCAGCAGCTGATGCGCCGAGAGACGCACCGGGAAGAGACGACCCGGCACCGATTGCAAGGTTTTCAGCCCCTGCTGCACCGCGCTGAGCGGCGCGTCAACTGCCAGGGCCAGCGCCGCGGCGGCCAGCGCGTTGGCGATGTTATGGCGGCCCGGTAACGGCAGCACGATCTCCGCCTCACCACGCGGCGTCACCATCACAAAATGGGTGCCATCATGCGCGATGCGAATATCGCGGGCGGAGAAATCACATCCGGCGGCCTGCGGCGCGAAGCGCCATACCTTTTTGTCCTGCAAACTGTGCTGCCAGTTCGGCCAGTCATTGCTTTCGGCGTTCAGAATCGCAATGCCGTTTGCCGGCAGACCCTGGAAAATTTCGCCCTTGGCTTTGGCGACGCCCGCCAGCGAGCCAAATCCCTCCAGATGCGCCGCCGCCAGGTTATTCACCAGCGCGCTTTCTGGTTTAACCAGATCGGTGGTGTAGGCGATCTCACCCTGATGATTGGCACCGAGTTCGATCACCGCATACTGATGTTCCGCCGTCAGGCGCAGCAGCGTCATCGGTACGCCAAAATCGTTGTTGAGATTGCCCGCGGTATAGAGCGTTTCGCCACACTGACGCAGGATCGCCGCCGTCATCTCTTTCACCGAGGTTTTGCCGGAGGAGCCGGTCAGCGCCACCACCCGGGCGGTGGACTGCTGGCGCACCCAGGCTCCCAACTGACCGAGGCCCAGACGGGTATCTGCAACCACCACCTGCGGCACGGCGACAGGTAAGTGCTTACTTACCAGTAGCGCCTGCGCGCCGTTAGCAATCGCATCACCGACAAAATCATGCGCGTCAAAGCGTTCACCCACCAGCGCGATAAACAGACTGCCCGCCGTCACCTTGCGGGTGTCGGTGGTGACATCATCAAGCGTCAGGTCGCTGCCATAGAGCGTGCCGCCGGTGATCTCAGCCAGAGTGGATAATGAAACCGAAATCATGCTGCGCCTCCCAGCAGTGCGGCGACCGTGGCACGATCGGAGTAATCGAGGCGGCGGTTGCCGATAATCTGATAATCTTCGTGGCCTTTGCCCGCCACTAACACGATGTCGTCAGGCTGCGCCTGCATAATGGTACTGGTCACCGCCTGCGCCCGGCCTGGCACCACGCGAGCACGGCCTGGGTCCAGCAATCCGGTGAGAATATCGTTGACGATCGCCAGGGGATCTTCGCTGCGCGGGTTGTCATCGGTAATCACCACCACATCCGCACACTGCTCAGCAATCGCTCCCATCAGCGGGCGCTTGCCTTTATCCCGGTCGCCGCCGCAGCCAAACAGACACCAGAGTTTGCCTTTGCAGTGCAGGCGGGCAGCTTCCAGCGCTTTTTCCAGCGCATCCGGGGTGTGGGCATAATCAACCACCACCGTGGGTTTGCCTTTCGCGCTGAACACTTCCATCCGGCCATTGACCGGCTGTAACTGAGGCGCCGCGTTAATCAGGGCGCTGAGCGGATAACCCAGCGCCAGCAGGGTCGCCAGCGCCAGCATCAGGTTGCTGACATTGAATGCGCCCATCAGCGGGCTGTCGATTTCACCGTTGCCCCAGCTGGAGCTGAAACGGATATGTGCACCGTTGTCGTGATAGTTCACCGCATCGACTTTCAGCCAGCGGCCACGACAGCCAGGCTGCACATTATTTTCCAGCGTGACCGCCACCGCGTCGGGTAAACGGGCCAGCCAGCGACGGCCGGTTTCATCATCGGCATTGAGGATCGCCTGGCCGACCTGATGCTCAGAAAAGAGCAGCCACTTGGCTGACTCATAGCTCTGCATATCGCCGTGATAATCGAGGTGATCACGGCTGAGATTGGTAAACACCGCCGCCGCAAACGGCAGCGCGGCGACGCGATGCTGCACCAGACCGTGAGAGGAGACCTCCATCGCGGTCAGGGTCGCCCCTTTTCCGGCCAGATCGTGCAGCTGGTGCTGCACATCAACCGCCGAGCCGGTCGTGTTTTCAGCAGGGATAAGCTGACCAACCAGCCCGTTGCCCACGGTTCCCATCACCGCGCTGGTTTCGCCCAGCAACGCCGCCCACTGCGCCAGCAGCTGCGTGGTGGTGGTTTTGCCGTTGGTGCCGGTGACGCCAATCAGCGTCTGCTTTTCACCCGGTTGCTGATAAAACCGCCCGGCTAAAGCGGAAAGACGCTGATGCAGCTGCGCCAGATAGATAACCGGCACACCGTGCATTTCACGGATTTCGCCGTCAGCCGCTTCGCCTTCCGCTTCAGCCACCACGGCCGCCACGCCCTGAGCAATGGCCTGCGGAATAAAACGGCGTCCATCAGCCTGATGGCCTGCGACAGCGACAAACAGATCGCCAGATGCCGCGTTGCGGCTATCCAGGGTCATGTCACGCAGTGGACGCGCCGGCGCGCCAGGCACCCAGGGGCCGAGCAGGTCGCGCAGGTTACGATCTGTCACTTGATTCCTCACTTCTGTTGGTCACCAGCTCATTCTTGTCATTGGTCGGCAGCGCATCCGGCTCGATGTTCATGGTGCGCAGTACGCCGCCCATGATGGCACCAAATACCGGTGCAGAGACCGCACCACCGTAATACTTACCGGCCTGGGGATCGTTGATCACCACCACCAGCGCGAATCGGGGATGACTGGCAGGCGCTACGCCTGCGGTATAGGCAATGTATTTATTAACGTAGCGGCCATCCGGTCCGACTTTTTTCGCCGTACCGGTTTTAATCGCGATGCGATAGCCCTTGATGGCCGCTTTCACCCCGCCACCACCGGGCAGCGCCACGCTCTCCATCATATGCATCACGGTTTTCACCAGGGATTCATCGAAAACGCGCTGGCCCGCCACGGGCGGATCCACTTTGGTGATCGACAGCGGGCGGTTAATACCGTAGCTGCCGATGGTTGCGTAGACTCGCGCTAACTGTAACGGCGTTACCATTAGCCCGTAGCCGAAAGAGAAGGTGGCCCTCTCTATGTCAGACCACCGTTGTTTTTTAGGGTATAAGCCACTGCTTTCCCCGACCAGCCCCAAATTGGTCGGTTTGCCCAGTCCAAAGCGCGCGTAAGTCTCTACCAGCGCTGAGGAAGGCATCGCTAACGCCAGACGTGAAACCCCGACGTTACTCGATTTCTGTAAAACCCCGGTCAGGGTCAATTCGTTGTAGCGCGCCACATCTTTGATCTCATGACCATTGATACGGTACGGCACGGTATTCAGTACGCTGTTCTCTCTGACCACGCCGCGTTGCAGCGCCGTCATCACCACCATCGGCTTCACGGTTGAGCCGGGTTCGAAAATGTCGGTGATGGCGCGGTTACGCATCAGATCTTTTGGCGTGTTGCCAAGATTATTGGGGTTGTAAGCCGGACTGTTGGCCATCGCCAGCACTTCGCCGGTATTCACATCCACCAGCACCGCGGTGCCCGATTCCGCTTTGTTAAAGGCGACGGCGTTGTTCAGTTCGCGATAGACCAGCGCCTGTAACCGCTCATCGATGCTCAGCGTCAGGTTATGGGCCGCGCGGCTGTCGATAGAGGAGATGTCCTCAATCACCCGGCCGTAGCGATCTTTACGCACCGTCCGTTCACCGGGGGCACCGGTCAGCCACTTATCAAAGCTCTTCTCAATGCCTTCAATGCCCTCGCCATCGATATTGGTGAAGCCAATCAGATGAGAGGTGACCTGGCCGGCCGGGTAGTAACGGCGTGACTCTTCGCGCAGATGAATGCCGGGGAGTTTGAGTTTTTTGACATACTCGCCAATGGCCGGATTGACCTGACGCGCCAGATAGACAAAGCGGCCTTTCGGGTTGGCATTGACGCGGGCAGCCAGCTGGTCGAGTGGGATAGAGAGCGCATCGGACAGCGCCTTCCAGCGGCTGTCCAGCGTGACGCCGCCACCGGCATGCAGCTCTTTCGGGTCGGCCCAGATCGCGTTAACCGGCACGCTGACCGCCAGCGGTCGTCCGGCGCGATCGCTGATCATCCCGCGCGAGGTCGGCACGGCCTGCACCCGCAGCGAGCGCAGATCGCCCTCTTTCACCAGCTTGTCAGGATTGATCACCTGTAGCCAGGCGACACGCGACAATAATCCGCCCAGCGCCAGTAAAATGCAGCAGCACAACAACGCAAAACGCCAGCTTACAAAGCTGGCTTTATCTTCCGGTTTCTTCAACTTCAGCGTTCTGCCCGTACCGCTCATTCGCTATCTGGCGTCCTTATTTCTGCACCACAATATTTTCTTGTGAAGGATCAACGTGCTGCAAGTGCAGCTTCTCGGTGGCGATGCGTTCCACCCGGCTGTGATCGCCCAGCGCATTCTCTTCCAGAATCAGGTTGCGCCACTCGATATCCAGCGCGTCGCGCTCCAGCACCAGCTGTTCACGCTGCGCGGTTAACAGCCGCGTTTTATGGGTGGTGGTCACCACCAGCACGGCGGAGACCACCACAGCGATCAGCAACAGCACCGGGATCTTGCCCTTTCGCAGCAGATCCCCGCCAATCACCGCTGGCAGACTGTGGCGCTCGTTGCCGATCATGCGTCGCTTTTCTCCGCGATACGTAATACCGAGCTGCGGGCGCGCGGGTTCTCAGAGACCTCAGCGTCACCCGGCGACATTTTGCCGAGCAGCTTCAGTTCACGACCACCCAGCGCGCGCAGCTGCTGTTCCGTCATCGGCAGCCCGGCCGGCACCTGCGGTCCGCGGCTCTGATCGCGCATAAAGCGCTTCACCAGCCGATCTTCCAGCGAATGGAAACTGATTACCGAGAGACGGCCCTGCGGGGCCAGCACTTCCACTGCACCTTTCAGCGCAATATCGATCTCTTCCAGTTCGCTGTTGATCCAGATGCGAATCGCCTGGAAACTGCGCGTCGCCGGATGCTTAAACTTATCTTTGATCGGCGTGGCGATGGCGATCACCTCCGCCAGTTCCCGGGTGCGGGTCATTGGCTGCTCGCGGTTGCGTTCAACAATGGCGCGCGCGATACGTTTAGCAAAACGCTCTTCACCGTAGGTCTTCAGCACAAAAGCGATGTCCGCCTCTTCCGCCTGCAACAGCCATTCGGCAGCGGAGT
Organism: Pantoea sp. C2G6; assembly: GCF_051336815.1. Classification (NCBI taxonomy): domain Bacteria; kingdom Pseudomonadati; phylum Pseudomonadota; class Gammaproteobacteria; order Enterobacterales; family Erwiniaceae; genus Pantoea; species Pantoea sp. C2G6. The sequence goes on along the minus strand of NZ_JBGMNJ010000007.1, from coordinate 99,328 downwards.
GGCCGCGCGAAGGGTCCATACGCATATCCAGCGGTCCGTCACGCATAAAGGAGAAGCCGCGTTCGGCATCATCCAGCTGCGGTGATGAGACCCCCAGATCCAGCAAAATGCCATCAATTTTCCCGACCAGTTCCCGCTCAGCGACATACTCTGCCAGGGCGGAAAAAGGGCCATGAATAATTGAGAAACGCGGGTCGGTGATCTCCGCGGCGGCCGCGATAGCTTGTGGATCACGATCGATAGCGATCAGCCTGCCCTTCTCTCCCAGTTGCGAAAGAATCAGACGCGAATGGCCGCCACGGCCAAAGGTGCCATCGATGTAAATACCGTCTTCCCTGATATTGAGGCCGTTAACCGCCTCATCCAACAGTACGGTGGTATGTTTGAAATTTTCCTGCATAGCTATAGCGACAAGTCCTGCAACCGCTCAGATAAAGGCTCCTGAGCCGACTGTTCTGCGTCAATATCGTCCCTGACTTGTTGATACCAGGTCTGTTCATCCCACAATTCAAACTTGTTGAACTGTCCAACCAGCATCACTTCTTTGGTTAATTTTGCGTGCTGACGAAGCGTATTCGCCAGCAGCAGGCGGCCTGCGTTATCCATCTGACATTCACTGGCGTGCCCCAGCAACAGACGCTGCACGCGGCGCTCAAGCGGATTCATACTGGAAAGGCGTGCCAGCTTTTTCTCAATGATTTCCCATTCGGGCAGGGTATAAAGCAACAGGCATGGCTGGTGGAGGTCGATGGTACAGACCATCTGCCCCTGAGACTCCCCCTTCAGCAAATCGCGGTATCGCGTGGGTACGGCAAGCCGCCCTTTGCTGTCGAGATTGACTAACGTTGCTCCGCGGAACATGCCAGCCTCTTCTCCTGATCGCCCGTTTACGCCACTTTATCCCACTTTTTACCACGAAACGAGTTTAAGGATCCCATGAAATCCTTGTCAAGCCGGAGCGGTAGCTGAATATCACTCTTTACAGACCGGAGAATTAAGGTCTGACATCGATATAATCGGGCAAAAAGGGAAAATTAAAATTAAGCCGATGAATATCTGAATAAAAAACCCGGCCTGAGAAAAAACGACTAAAAATGAAACAATGTAAAGCGCTAAATATTTATCGCTGTTTCTGAGACAGCGGCGGCATTTTAGGGGATTTCCGAAAGGAAGCCCAGCAGCTTCAGCGGCGGCGGGCGGGCAAGGTTTGTTGAAGTTGTAAGCAGATAATAAAAATAAGGTGCAGTGCTTTGTTAGAATTGATGAGCAGAATTTACGCTTTTTTACGTCGACCTGTTTATTTAATCAGTTAAATCGGCAGATTAAATGTACGGGCAGCGTAATACTGCCCGTTAATCATTTAACTCGTCGGCTTAATTGTCCGCGACGATATAAATTACGACGAATACGGGTTAAGCCGGGTTTCGGTTTTCGCGGTTCATCCAGCGAGGCTAAAACTAATTCCAGCACCCGCTCGGCGACGTCGCGATGACGCTGACCCACGGCCAGCACCGGGCACTCCAGGAAGTCCAGTAATTCGTGGTCGCCAAAAGTGGCAATCGCCAGCTCGGTCGGCAGGCGTCCGTCTCGTTTCAGCGTCACATCCATCACCCCCTGCAACAGACCAAACGAGGTGGTAAATAGCGCCTCCGGCATCGGATGATCTTCAAGATACTTTTCAAACAGCGCCGCCGCCGCACTGCGCTCAAAGCTGTTGCAGTAGATATAGTCTATTGGCCGGGGGTCCTCTTTCCACGCATCGCGGAAGCCCAGTTCACGCAGAAAACTCACCGACAGCTCCGGCAACGCGCCGAGAAACAGCACATTTTTAACCGGCAGCTGACGCAGTTCAGCCGCCAGGGTAAAAGCGTCATCCTGATCGGCACCCACCACGCTGGTGAAATGCTCACGATCCAGCGCCCGGTCTAAGGCGATAATCGGTAAGGGATCGTGGATCCAGCGCTGATAAAAGGGGTGCTCAGGCGGCAGGGAGGTGGAAACAATAATCGCGTCGACCTGCCGCTGTAACAGATGTTCAATGCAGCGCATCTCGTTATCGGGCTGATCTTCAGAACAGGCGATCAGCAACTGATAACCACGCTGACGCGCCTGACGCTCAAGGTAGTTGGCAATGCGGGTATAACTGGTGTTCTCCAGATCGGGGATCACCAACCCGATTGAGCGCGTGCGCCCGGCGCGCAGCCCGGCAGCCACCGCGTTGGGGTGATAATTATGCTCACGTACCACCGCCATCACTTTTTCAACGGTTTTGTCGCTGACACGATACTGCCGCGCCTTACCGTTGATCACATAACTGGCCGTGGTGCGCGACACGCCTGCCAAACGCGCAATTTCATCCAGCTTCACGATAACTCCATCATCAAATCCGCTTCTGTGGCAGAAATAGCCGCAGTTACGCTATGGACAACTCATGGCTATCATCTAACAGCAGAAAAGTGCGCGGAGCAACCGCTTTTCTGAATGTATCCCGGCTGACGCATAAAAAATAAAAAACCCGGCATTTCGCCGGGTTAGGTCAGGTTTGATGGTGACGTAGCGCAATTAACGCATGATGCGATCGCCGCGGGAAACGCCCACGATGCCGGAACGGGCCACTTCAACAATTTCCGCCACGTCACGCACGGTGTTGAGAAAGGCGTCCAGCTTGTCGCTGGTGCCAGCCAGCTGAACCGTGTAAAGCGTCGGCGTCACGTCGATGATCTGACCCCGGAAGATCTCGGCGTTACGCTTCACCTCTTCCCGGCCATAACCGCTCGCCTGAATCTTCACCAGCATGATCTCGCGCTCAACATAAGCGCCCTGCCCCAGCTCGGTGACGCGCAGCACATCCACCAGCTTGTGCAGCTGCTTTTCAATCTGCTCCAGCACTTTCTCATCGCCCACCGTCTGAATGGTCATGCGCGACAGCGTCGGATCGTCGGTCGGCGCCACGGTCAGGCTCTCAATGTTGTAACCGCGCTGCGAGAACAGGCCGACAACGCGGGATAATGCGCCGGATTCATTCTCCAGCAGAACCGATAAAATGCGACGCATAATTATGTCCTCTCCGTTTTGCTTAACCACATCTCATCCATGCTGCCACCGCGAATCTGCATCGGATAGACGTGCTCGCTACCGTCAACGGTGACATCCACAAACACCAGGCGTCCCTGCGCCAGGATCTCCAGCGCCTGGGTCAGCTTCTCTTCCAGCTCGGCCGGATGTTCGATGGCGATGCCCACATGGCCGTAGGCTTCCGCCAGTCGCACAAAGTCAGGCAGCGACTCCATATAAGACTGTGAGTGGCGGCCAGAGTAGATCATATCCTGCCACTGTTTCACCATGCCCAGCACCCGGTTGTTCAGGTTTAACACCAGCACCGGCAGGTTGTATTGCAGCGCGGTAGAAAGCTCCTGAATGTTCATCTGGATACTGCCATCGCCGGTTACGCAGATCACCGTCTCATCCGGCAGCGCCATCTTCACGCCCAGCGCCGCAGGCAGGCCAAAGCCCATGGTGCCCAGACCGCCGGAGTTGATCCAGCGGCGCGGTTTATCAAAGGGATAGTAGAGCGCAGCGAACATCTGATGCTGACCGACATCGGAGGTGACATAGGCGTCGCCTTTAGTCAGCCGGCTGATGGTTTCAATCACCGCCTGCGGCTTGATTTTGGCGCTGGTGCGATCAAATTCCAGGCAGTGGCGACTGCGCCAGCCCTCAATCGTCTGCCACCAGTCGCCCAGGCTGTCGGCGCGCTGCTGACTGTCGCTCTGCGCCAGCAACTCCAGCATCTGCTGGAGAACCTGCTTAGCGTCACCCACAATCGGAATATCCGCCGCCACCGTTTTAGAGACGGAGGTCGGGTCAATATCGATGTGCATCACCGTGGCGTTGGGACAATATTTCGCCAGATTATTGGTGGTGCGATCGTCAAAGCGCACGCCGATACCAAAAATCAGGTCGCTGTTGTGCATCGTCATGTTGGCTTCGTAAGTGCCGTGCATCCCGAGCATGCCGACGCACTGACGATGGGTGCCCGGAAAAGCGCCCAGCCCCATCAGCGAGGTGGTCACCGGAATATTCAGGCTTTCCGCCAGCTGTAACAGTTCCGCTTCGCAGCCCGAGGTAATGGCCCCGCCACCGGCGTAGATCACCGGCTTGTGCGCCGCCAGCAGCGTCGTCAGCGCACGCTTAATCTGCCCTTTATGCCCCTGAATCGTCGGGTTGTAAGAGCGCATGCTCACCGTTTCCGGCCAGTGATAGGGCAATTTGTTCGCCGGATTGAGAATGTCTTTCGGCAGATCGATCACCACCGGCCCCGGACGTCCGCTGGAGGCCAGCCAGAACGCCTTTTTCAGCACGGTCGGGATCTCTTCAGTGCTTTTCACCAGGAAGCTGTGCTTGACCACCGGACGGGAGATGCCGACCATGTCGCACTCCTGAAAGGCGTCATAGCCAATCAGCGACGACGGAACCTGGCCCGACAGGATCACCAGCGGGATAGAGTCCATATAGGCGGTGGCAATACCGGTGATCGCGTTGGTGGCACCCGGTCCTGAAGTGACCAGCACCACGCCGACTTCGCCGGTCGCGCGTGCCAGGCCATCCGCCATATGCACCGCGCCCTGCTCATGGCGCACCAGAATGTGGTCGATTCCGCCCACGGTTTGCAGCGCATCATAAATATCTAAGACTGCGCCACCCGGATAACCGAATACCTGCTTAACGCCCTGGTCGATCAACGAGCGGACGACCATTTCGGCTCCTGACAACATCTCCATCTTCTGCCTCCAGGCGTGAGGAGCGGATAACCCTGACGCACCTTTCAGCGCCTGTCACGTTATCCCGCTCCCTGTTGTGCCAATGTAAGATCAAAACCTTATGTTTATGCCAGCCCAGCGGAAAAGGGTATCGCCGGGCGGTTACAGAGAAATCTGTTGAGTTCATTGTTCTCAGAGTAGGTCGATTACCATAACCGCAGTTAACCTTGCAGGCAAACCGCCAACCCGCGCAAATTAACCGGCGGGAATGTAAAGGCTCTGCGCGATAAGAATTGGCTGCGCGGATTAAACTAATTACCCGACCGAACCGCAGAGGAAAATGCTGAATAAGAAATTATTTTCAGCGTGATCTAAGAAATAGCGAAAAGTTATTATCTTCAGTAATAGCCCACAATCGCCTGACACTTTTCTTTTCTGGCGTAATTAACCTGAAAAACATAAAAGCACCTGCGATTATGCTAAAGCTCAGCCGGGGCCATCTGCCTTATCGCATCAAGCGCGAACAAATAAATCCTTTTATTTCATGGCAATAAATCATACCTGAACCCGGCAAGAGCGCATTCCGCCGCGCTATTCTTCCCGGTGCTCAGGGATCGCTGTTCATTACGCTGCTTTGTTGCAAAATGACAGAATATTTTTCTTATGCGCCAGCGAAAATGAGCCCGCACGGAAGGTTGACATCGCCCGGTGATTCCAGTACCAATATGTGCAGCACAACATTTTATGAGGTCTGAATCGATGTTTCGTTCTTCCCGCCTACTCGGTCTACTACTAAACGCATACAGCTTGCGCGGTAGACTTGTGGGCGGAATCAAACACTGATTCAGACCTGCTGAAAGTTAAAAACCCGCGCCTGTCGCGGGTTTTTTTATGCTCGTTGCAAGGCCAGAAAAGCATAAGGATGATTACGATGAGCCAGCAAGTCATTATTTTCGATACCACTCTGCGCGACGGTGAGCAGGCATTACAGGCCAGCCTGAGTGTGAAAGAAAAATTGCAGATCGCGTTAGCGCTGGAGCGCATGGGCGTGGATGTCATGGAAGTCGGCTTTCCGGTCTCGTCGCCGGGTGATTTCGAGTCGGTACAGACGATTGCCCGCACCATTAAAAACAGCCGGGTCTGTGGTCTGGCGCGCTGTGTGGAGAAGGATATTGACGCCGCTTATGAGTCACTGCGCGTGGCCGAAGCCTTCCGTATTCATACCTTTATCGCCACCTCGCCGATGCACATCGCCACCAAACTGCGCAGCACGCTGCCAGAAGTGATTGAGCGCGCGGTACATATGGTGAAACGGGCGCGTAACTACACCAGTGACGTTGAGTTCTCCTGTGAAGATGGCGGACGGACCCCGATTGACGACCTGTGCCGGATGGTTGAAGCGGCGATTAACGCCGGTGCCACCACCATCAACATCCCCGACACCGTGGGCTACACCCTGCCAGGCGAATATGCTCATATCATCAGCCAGCTGATTAACCGCGTGCCGAACATCGATAAAGCGATTCTGTCCGTGCATACCCACGACGACCTGGGCATGGCGACCGGCAACGCGCTGGCTGCGGTGCAGGCGGGTGCGCGTCAGGTTGAAGGCACCCTGAACGGTCTGGGTGAACGCGCCGGTAACTGTGCGCTGGAAGAGGTGATCATGGCGATTAAAACCCGCCAGCAGATTATGAACGTGCACACCAATATCAATCATCAGGAGATCTACCGCACCAGCCAGATGGTCAGCCAGATCTGCAACATGCCGATTCCGGCTAACAAGGCGGTGGTTGGCTCCAACGCTTTCGCCCACTCCTCCGGTATTCATCAGGATGGCGTGCTGAAGAATCGCGAGAACTATGAAATCCTGACGCCGGAGTCGATCGGCCTGCACAAAATCCAGCTGAACCTGACCTCACGCTCCGGCCGTGCGGCGGTGAAACACCGTATGGAAGAGATGGGCTACGCAGAGCAGGATTACAATCTGGATACCCTGTATGACGCCTTCCTGAAGCTGGCCGACAAAAAAGGCCAGGTGTTCGATTACGACCTGGAGGCGCTGGCCTTTATTAACAAACAGAATGAAGAGCCGGAACATTTCCAGCTGCACGAATTCAACGTCCAGACCGGCTCCAGCATCACCGCCACCGCCTCCGTCAACCTGGGCTGCGGCGATAGCGCGAAATCGGATGCCGCGACCGGTAACGGTCCGGTGGATGCGGTCTATCAGGCGATCAATCGCATCACCCAGATTGACGCTGAACTGGTTAACTACAAACTCACGGCCAAAGGCCACGGCGAAAACGCGCTGGGTCAGGTCGATATTGTGGTGAGCTACAACGGCCGTAAGTTCCACGGCATTGGGCTGGCGACCGATATTGTAGAGTCTTCCGCCAAAGCGATGGTCAACGCCCTGAATAACATCTGGCGTGCCCGACAGGTTGAACAGGAATTGCAGCGCAAATTTAAAGATCAGAAGGAAACCGTATAACTATGTCCAGCTCTTCTCATATCGCAGTTTTGCCCGGTGACGGTATCGGCCCGGAAGTGATGGCTCAGGCCATGAAAGTGCTGGACGCGATTCGCCAGCGCTTTGATATGCAGATTACCACTCAGGAATATGCGGTCGGCGGTATCGCTATCGATCAGCATGGTGAGCCGCTGCCGCCCGCCACTATCGCCGGCTGCGAACAGGCCGACGCGATTCTGTTTGGTTCCGTTGGCGGACCGAAGTGGGAGCACTTACCGCCCGCGTCACAGCCGGAACGTGGCGCGCTGCTGCCGTTGCGTAAACATTTTAAGCTGTTCAGCAACCTGCGCCCGGCGGCGCTCTACAGCGGGCTGGAAGCCTTTTGCCCGCTGCGCAGCGACATCGCCGCCAGAGGCTTCGATATTCTGTGCGTGCGTGAACTGACCGGCGGCATCTATTTTGGTCAGCCTAAAGGTCGCGAAGGCAGCGGCCCGGAAGAGCGCGCCTTTGACACCGAGGTCTATCACCGTTTTGAGATTGAGCGCATCGCCCGCATCGCCTTTGAATCGGCGCGCAAGCGTCGCAACAAAGTGACTTCGGTGGATAAAGCCAACGTGCTGCAAACCTCGGTGATGTGGCGTGAGATCGTGAATGAAGTGGCCAAAGAGTACCCGGATGTGCAGCTGAGCCACATCTACATTGATAACGCCACTATGCAGCTGATCAAAGACCCGTCGCAGTTTGACGTGCTGCTCTGCTCCAACCTGTTTGGCGACATTCTCTCGGATGAGTGTGCGATGATCACCGGTTCGATGGGGATGCTGCCCTCCGCCAGTCTGAATGAGGCGGGCTTTGGCCTGTTTGAACCGGCTGGCGGCTCAGCACCCGATATTGCCGGTCAGAACATTGCCAACCCGGTGGCGCAGATTCTGTCACTGTCGCTGCTGCTGCGTTACAGCCTGAATGCCGATGCGGCTGCCGACAGCATCGAACGCGCCATCAGCCGTGCGCTGGAACAGGGCTACCGCACCAAAGATTTAGCCGGCGACGGCCCCGCGGTCAGCACCGATGAGATGGGCAGCATCATTGCCCGCTTTATCGCCGAGGAAAAATAAAATAATGAAAACTTTATACCAGAAGTTATTTGATGCTCATGTCGTCCACGAAGCGCCGAATGAAACACCGTTACTCTACATCGATCGCCACCTGATCCATGAAGTAACCTCGCCGCAGGCCTTTGATGGCCTGCGTGCCCACGGACGTAAAGTGCGTCAGCCGGGCAAAACCTTCGCCACAATGGATCACAACGTCTCTACCCAGACCAAAGATATTAATGCGTCGGGCGAGATGGCGCGTATCCAGATGCAGGAGCTGATGAAAAACTGCGCCGAGTTTGGCGTCCAGCTCTATGACCTGAATCACCCATTCCAGGGCATTGTCCATGTTATCGGCCCTGAGCAGGGCATGACGCTGCCGGGCATGACCATTGTCTGCGGCGACTCCCATACCGCCACTCACGGTGCCTTTGGCTCGCTGGCCTTTGGTATCGGCACCTCCGAAGTGGAACATGTGTTTGCGACCCAGACCCTGAAACAGGGTCGGGCGAAAACCATGAAGATTGAGGTGCTGGGCCAGGCCTCCACCGGCATCACCGCGAAAGATATTGTGCTGGCGATCATCGGCAAAACCGGCAGCGCCGGCGGCACCGGCTATGTGGTCGAGTTCTGCGGACCGGCGATTCAGGCGCTGAGCATGGAAGGTCGTATGACCCTGTGCAACATGGCGATTGAGATGGGGGCGAAAGCGGGCCTGGTGGCACCGGATGAGACCACCTTCAACTACCTGAAAGGCCGTCAGTTCTCGCCGCAGGGCGAGAAATGGGAGCAGGCCGTGGAGTACTGGCGCACCCTGAAGTCAGATGAAGGTGCCACCTATGACGCGGTGGTGACGCTGCACGCCGAGGAGATTGCGCCACAGGTCACCTGGGGCACCAATCCCGGTCAGGTGATTGCGGTTGATCAACTGATCCCGAATCCGGCCTCGTTCGCCGATCCGGTGGAGCGCGCCTCCGCGGAAAAAGCGCTGGCCTACATGAACCTGCAACCGGGCATTAAGCTGACCGATGTGGCGATTGATAAAGTCTTTATCGGCTCCTGTACCAATTCACGTATCGAAGATCTGCGCGCCGCCGCCGCCATCGCCAAAGGCCGTAAAGTGGCTCCGGGCGTGGTCGCCATGGTGGTGCCGGGTTCCGGTCCGGTGAAAGCGCAGGCCGAAGCGGAAGGTCTGGATAAAATCTTCCTGGAAGCGGGCTTTGAGTGGCGTCTGCCCGGCTGCTCAATGTGTCTGGCGATGAACAATGACCGTCTGAATCCGGGCGAGCGTTGTGCCTCAACCAGTAACCGTAACTTTGAAGGTCGTCAGGGCCGCGGTGGGCGTACCCACCTGGTCAGCCCGGCGATGGCCGCCGCGGCCGCCGTAACCGGCCATTTTGCCGACATCCGTGAACTGACGACAGGAGCTTAAGTCATGGCGAATAAATTTACTCAGCACACCGGCATTGTCGCGCCGCTGGATGCCGCGAACGTCGATACGGACGCGATCATTCCCAAGCAGTTTTTGCAGAAAGTGACCCGTACCGGTTTTGGCCAGCATCTGTTCCACGACTGGCGCTTTGAAGATGACGCAGGAACCGTACCGACCCCCGGCTTTGTGCTGAATAAGCCGGAATTTAAAGGCACCAGTATTCTGCTGGCGCGCGAGAACTTTGGCTGTGGCTCCTCACGTGAGCATGCGCCCTGGGCGCTGACCGATTTCGGTTTTCACGTCGTGATTGCCCCCAGCTTCGCGGATATTTTCTACGGCAACAGTTTCAATAACCAGCTGCTGCCGGTGAAACTCAGCGAAGAAGAGGTGGATGAGCTGTTCAGACTGGTTGCGGCGCAGCCGGGCATCCGCTTTACGGTCGATCTGGAAGCGCAGACGGTCACCGCGGGCGATAAAGTCTATCCATTTGAGATCGACAGTTTCCGCCGTCACTGCATGATCAACGGCCTCGACAGTATCGGCCTGACGCTGCAACACGAAGCGTCCATTTCACAATATGAACAGAATCAGCCCGCGTTTCTGCGCTGATTGCGGTTACAGGGCGACCTCCGGGTCGCCCTGCTTCTTTATACGTCCCGCACCCGCGCCGACATCAACAGCGCCACCATCGCCAGCCCGAACGCCAGCCAGTAAACCGCCTCATGTCCCAGCCGCTCACTTAACGATCCCTGAATCACCCCGGCCAGGATCATGCCGGTCGAAATAGAGTTGGTGAACATGGTGGTTGCCGCGCCGGGTCGTCCGGGCATCAGATCCTGAAACCACAGCATCCCGATCCCGGCGATAATCCCGACAAACACCGCGTTAAACAGCTGCAACACCATCAGTGAGGTGCGCGAGTTGAACAGCACCAGCCCGAGGTAAAACAGCACCCCCGCCCCTACCGCGATCAGCATCAAGCGGCGTTTACCGATGCGCCGGGCGTAGTGCCCGGCCAGCAGCATCACCGGGATCTCCAGCCCGGCCGCCGTCCCCATCAGCAGACCGGCCAGCTTCTCCGGCAGACCCAGCGTGGCGCTGATATAGAGCGGCATGTCGATGATATACATGGTGTTGCAGGTCCACATCGCCACAGAAGCAAGGAACAGCAAGCGCACATCGCGGTCACGCCAGCCGCTGAGCGGCAGTCCGCCGCTTTGCAGCAACGGCTGCGACCGCGGCACCGACGGCAGGGTAAACCAGACCAGCAGGATGCAGATCAGAAACAGCGCTGCCGCCACCATAAACAGCGTCACGAAACCATAATTGAGTGCCAGCGCGAACGACAGCGGCGGGCCGATCACCCACGCCAGCGACAGCTGCGCCCGCATCACCGAACTGAACATCACCGCTTCACGCGCCGACTGGTCGGCATATTCACGCGCCAGCGCAAACAGCTGTGGCATCGAGACGCTGGCCAGCGCCGAGAGCAGCACGCCCAGCGTAATCAGCGTCAGATAGTGGCGGGTAAAGGCAAACAGCAGCGCATTGATGAGCGCCATCAGGCAGCAGAACAGAATGATATTGCGCCGGTCGCCCACGCTGTCTGAGCGCTTCGCCACCAGCATGCTCACCACAATCCCGGCCACCGCGTTGATGGTGAAAAACAGCCCGACCCAGAAGGGGCGTGCCTGTACCTCACGGGTCAGAAACAGGCTGAGCGTCGGCGCCTGCAATGCGCCCGCCACCCCCAGCATAAAGGAGGCGACCATAAAGGCGAGGTAAACCGGATTGATGCGGCGCTGCCGCGTTAACAGCGATTTCATACCGAAATCCCTTACAGGATGAACAGAGAGGAGAAAAGAAGGGTAGACGATAACGCGCAACATGAAAAAAGCCAGCAGAGATGATCTGCTGGCGGTGTAAATGCACCCTACTCAGAAAAGCATCCCGCTGAACAGCGAAATGCGGGTCGAGCGCCATTCCCTGCGGAATGCCTCCCGCTCTTCCCATAGGCTAAAGTTTGCTCTTAAAATAGGGCAGGAAAAACAGAGCGCTTTTAAGCGGGAGCTCCCCTTTTATGTCCACCTCACGTCTGAAGCAGCAGTTCATCCGCCTGTGGCAGAGCTGCCAGGGGCAGACGCAGGCGATCACGCTCAGTGAACTGGCCGATCGGCTGCACTGCTCGCGCCGCCATATGCGCAATCTGCTCAACCGGATGCAGGCGGCGGGCTGGCTGATCTGGCAGGCAGAGGCGGGCCGCGGCAAGCGTTCGCAGCTCACCTTCTGCTATACCGGGCTGGCTTTGCAGCAGCAGCGGGCGGAAGATCTGCTGGAGCAGGATCGCATCGATCAGCTGGTTCAGCTGGTGGGCGATAAAAATCAGGTCCGGCAGATGATCAGCGCCCATCTGGGCCGCAGCTTCCGTCAGGGCAAGCATATCCTGCGGGTGCTTTACTATCGGCCGCTGCTTAACCTGCTGCCTGGCTCGCCGCTGCGACGCTCGGAAACCCATATCGCCCGGCAGATTTTCAACGGCCTGACCCGGATAAATGAGGAAAACGGGGAAATCGAGCCCGATATTGCCCATCACTGGCAGCAGACCTCTCCGCTGCACTGGCGCTTCTTTCTGCGTCCGGCGATTCGCTTCCATCACGGCCGCGAACTGGAGATGGAGGATGTGATCGCCACGCTGGAACGTCAGCGCTCACAGCCGCTGTTTTCGCATATTGCGCAGATCGACTCCCCCGCGCCCTGGACGCTGGATATTCACTTAAGCCAGCCGGATGAAGGCTTGCCCTGGCTGCTCGGCAGCGTCAGCGCGATGATCCTGCCGCGGGAGTGGCCGACGCTGCGGGATTTCGCCCGCCAGCCGGTGGGCACCGGTCCCTACAGCGTGGTGCGCAATCAGGAGAGCCAGCTAAAGATTGAAGCCTTTGATGACTACTTCGGCTTTCGTGCTCTGATTGATGATGTCTCGATCTGGGTGTTACCCGATATCAGCGATGAGCTGGTCTACGCCGGTGTGCGCTTGCAGGGTGACAACGCCGGTGAGATCCAGGAGGAGAGCCGCCTCGAAGAGGGCTGCTACTATCTGCTGTTCGACCAGCGCTCGGAACAGGGCCGCGACGCGGCAGTGCGCCGCTGGGTCAGCTACCTGTTCAACCCCATCGCCCTGCTCAATCACGCCGGGGTCGGCTATCAGCGCTACTGGTTCCCGGCGTATGGCCTGCTGCCGCGCTGGCATCACCGGCGCGACCTGACACCGGTGGAAAAACCCGCTGGCCTGACCCATCTGACGCTCACCTGGTACAGCCAGCATGTGGAGCATGAAGGCATCGCCAACGCGCTGCGTCCGCTGCTGGCGCAGCACGGCGTCACGCTGGTGACCCGCGAAATCAGCTATGAAAGCTGGTATCAGGGCGAGGCGGCGAGCGACATCTGGCTCGGCAGCGTGAACTTCACCCTGCCACTGACCTGGTCGCTGTTTGCCCAGCTCTACGAAATCCCGCTGCTGCACCATTGTCTGCCGATCGACTGGCATGGCGACGCCGCCCGCTGGCGCGAGAAAACGCTGCCGCTGGCGGAGTGGAGCAAACAGTTGGTGCAGGAGGCGGGTCTGCATCCGCTGTTTCATCACTGGCTATTGCTCGAAGGTCAGCGCAGTATGCGCGGGGTGCGGATGAATACCCTGGGCTGGTTTGATTTTAAATCCGCCTGGTTTGCCCCACCGGCGCTGTGACGCTTTCGCGCGGGCGCTGAAATGACTAGAATGTGACGTTCTCAACGGGGTGCCGCCTGCCAACCGCAAGCAGCTGAGAGAGACCCGTCGAACCTGATTCGGTTAATACCGACGTAGGGATTTGAGAGGCCTCTGTGCTCAGATCCTTTGCGACTCATTTCCTCTTCTCCTTAAGGAACGCAAAGTGTTGAAAAAAGTTCTGCCGCTGCTGCTGTTACTCTCCGCCCCCGTACTGGCGGCTAAATCGGTTCTCACGGTCTACACCTACGACTCCTTCTCCGCTGACTGGGGCCCTGGCCCGGCGGTCAAAAAAGCCTTTGAAGCGCAGTGCAACTGCGAGCTGAAATTTGTCACGCTGGAGGATGGCGTCTCGCTGCTGAACCGCGTTCGCATGGAGGGCAAAAACAGCAAGGCCGATGTGGTGCTGGGGCTGGATAACAATCTGGTGCAGGCGGCGCAGAAAACCGGTCTGTTTGCCGACAGTAAGGTCGATACCTCGAAATTAAACCTGCCCGGCGGCTGGCACAATACCACCTTCGTCCCGTTTGATTATGGCTACTTCGCCTTTGTCTATGACAAAACCCGGCTGAAGAATCCGCCGAAAAGCCTGAAGGAGCTGGTCGACAGCCCGCAGAAGTGGCGAGTGATCTACGAAGATCCGCGCACCAGCACGCCGGGGTTAGGTCTGCTGCTGTGGATGCAGAAAGTCTATGGCGATCAGGCTGCGCAGGCCTGGCAGAAGCTGGCGCAGAAAACCGTGACGGTGACCAAAGGCTGGAGCGAAGCCTATGGTCTGTTCCTCAAGGGCGAGGCCGATCTGGTGCTGAGCTACACCACCTCGCCCGCTTACCACATCATTGAAGAGAAAAAAGAGAACTACGCCGCCGCGCCGTTTGCCGAAGGGCACTATTTACAGGTTGAAGTCGCCGCGCAGTTAGCCAGCAGCAAACAGCCCGCGCTGGCGCAGCAGTTTATGCAGTTTATGGTGTCGCCAGCGTTCCAGCACACCATTCCGACCGGCAACTGGATGTACCCGGTGATCGACACGCCACTGCCTGCGGGCTTCTCCGCGCTGACCGTGCCCGCCACCGCCCTGCAATATTCGCCGGAGGAGGTTGCCAGCCAGCGTTCCGGCTGGATTAGCCAGTGGCAACGCGCCGTCAGCCACTGATGCCACGCTGGCTGATCCCCGGTTCGCTCGCCACGCTGCTGTTAATCAGCGTGGCGCTGCTGGCCTTTGGCGCACTCTGGCAGGCCGCGCCAGCCACCGACTGGCGCAGCCTGTGGCAGGATGCCTATCTGCATCACGTTATCGCCTTCTCGTTCGGTCAGGCCCTGCTTTCGGCGCTGCTGTCGCTGCTGCCCGCGCTACCGCTGGCGCGCGCGCTCTACCGTCGCCGGTTTCCTGGCCGTCAGCTGCTGCTGCGTCTATTTGCCATGACGCTGGTGCTGCCGGTGCTGGTGGCGGTGTTTGGTCTGCTGACCGTCTATGGGCGCGTCGGCTGGCTGGCGCAGCTCTGTCAGCTGGCTGGGATTGATTATCACTTCTCGCCCTATGGCCTGCCGGGCATTCTGCTGGCGCACGTCTTCTTTAACCTGCCGCTGGCGACGCGCCTGATGCTCCAGGCACTGGAGACCATTCCGGCGGAGCAGCGTCAGCTGGCAGCGCAGCTTGATCTGCGCGGCTGGCACCATTTTCGTCTGCTGGAGTGGCCGTGGCTGCGGCGGCAACTGCTGCCGACCGGTGCGCTGATCTTTATGCTCTGTTTCGCCAGCTTCGCCACTGTGCTGTCGCTGGGCGGCGGCCCGCAGGCCACCACCATCGAGCTGGCGATCTTTCAGGCGCTGAGTTATGACTACGATCCTGGCCGTGCCGCACTGCTGGCGCTGATCCAGCTCGGCTGCTGCGTGACGCTGGTGTTGCTCAGCCAGCGCTTCAGCCGGGCGATTCCCGCCGGGACCAGCCAGCTGCATGGCTGGCGCGACCCACAGGATTCGCGCCGGGCGCAGCTGACCGACGCGCTGCTGATCGGGCTGGCGCTGATCCTGCTGCTGCCCCCGCTGGCGGCGGTGATCGTCGATGGTCTGCACGGCGGACTACGCGGCGCGCTGGCGCAGCCCGCACTCTGGCAGGCGACATTGACCTCACTGCGCATCGCCACCGGCGCGGGCCTGTTGTGTGTGGTGCTGAGCCTGATGCTGCTCTGGAGCAGCCGCGAGCTGCGCCTGCGTCAGCGTCCGGCGGCGGCCACCTTTATCGACACCAGCGGCATGCTGATTCTGGCGATGCCGGGCATTGTGCTGGCGACCGGCTTTTTCCTGCTGCTCAACGCCACCGTCGGCCTGCCTGAGTCGGCTGAAGGGCTGGTGACCTTTACCAATGCGCTGATCGCCATCCCCTATGCGCTGAAGGTGCTGGAAAACCCGATGCGTGACGTGGCTGAGCGTTATGGTCAGCTGTGCGACTCACTCGATATTCACGGCTGGAACCGGCTGCGGCTGATTGAACTGCGGGCGCTGAAACGTCCGCTGGCGCAGGCGCTGGCCTTTGCCTGCGTGCTGTCGATTGGCGATTTTGGCGTGGTGGCGCTGTTTGGCAGCGCCGACTTCCGCACCCTGCCGTTCTACCTCTATCAGCAGATTGGTGCCTACCGCGGCGCTGATGGCGCGGTCACCGCCCTGCTGCTGCTGCTGCTCTGTTTACTGCTGTTCACGCTAATGGAAAAATTACCAGGCCGCCATGCTGACACTTGATAACCTTACTTACCTTTATCAGCATCTGCCGATGCGCTTCAGCCTCAATGCCGCGCGCGGCGAGCGCATCGCGATTCTCGGCCCGAGCGGGGCCGGAAAAAGCACCCTGCTGAGCCTGATCGCCGGTTTTCTGCCGGTGAAGCAAGGCACCCTGATGATTGATGGTCAGGATCACACCCACAGCGTTCCGGCCAGACGCCCGGTGTCGATGCTGTTTCAGGAGAACAATCTGTTTCCGCACCTGAGCGTTGAGCAGAACATGGCGCTGGGGCTGCATCCGGGATTGAAACTCAGCGCGCAACAGCGCCAGCAGCTGACAGGGCTGGCCGATCAGGTGGGATTAGGCGATCTGTTATCACGTCTGCCGGGCGAGCTGTCGGGTGGACAGCGGCAGCGCGTGGCGCTGGCGCGCTGCCTGCTGCGAGACCGCCCGGTGCTGCTGCTGGATGAGCCGTTTTCCGCGCTCGATCCGGCGCTGCGCGGAGAGATGCTGCAACGGGTACGGTCGGTGTGTGAAGCGCGCAGCATTACACTGCTGATGGTGTCGCACAGTCTGGAAGATGCCCAGCAGATTGCGCCGCGCAGCGTGGTGATTGTGGATGGCCGGGTCTGCTGGGATGGGGAAACCCGACAGCTGCTGTCGGGCGAAACGCGGGCCGCCGAAGTGCTCGGCATTCCGCGCCGGTCAGTTTAAGCGACAAACACCTGCCACAGCAGATGACGGAAAACCGGCATCATCGGATGGAACTGGATCCCGACAAAAGCGGCGATGGCGATCACCAGCCCCAGCGGGCCTGCCCAGCGTAACCGCTGCGGCGGCAGCCAGGCCGTCGCCCAGTCGCGGCTCTTGCCGCTACGCCACCAGCGCCAGCACAACCAGCCGCCGAGCCAGATCAGCAGCGCGGTCGCCAGTAACAGCCACTTAAAGCTGCCGCCCTGCGCCGCTTTCGGCACATCGATCGCCACCCCGGCCAGAATGCCAGGCAGCAGATAGAGCGGCGGCCATAAAATACAGCCGATAATGTTCGGTGGCAGAAATTTACGCACCGGCAGTTCCAGCATCCCGGCCGCCAGCGGGATCAGTGGCCGCGTCGGGCCGACAAAGCGTCCCACCAGAATGGTAAACATGCTGTGCTGATGCAGGGCGTGTTCGGTCTTATCCAGCAGACCTTTATATTTTTGCAGATACTTCCAGCGATGCAGCGGCCCCTGAAACTTCCAGCCGATGCCGTAGGAGACCCAGTCACCAATCAGACAGCCCGCAAAGCCCGCCGCCCAGGCGGGATAGAGGCCAAGCTCGCCACTGCCGACCAGCGCGCCCAGGCTGGCCATCATCACGGTGCCTGGCAGCAACAGCCCGACCAGCGCCAGTGACTCAAGAAAGGTCACCAGCGCAACGGCAAACAGCGCCCACTCCAGAGACTGCGTAATCAGTTGTTGAATCCAGGCTTCCATACAGGTCCTTAAAAAAAGCGGAGGGCTGGATTGTCCTGAGCCAGCCACACAGCGTCAAGGCAAGAATTGTAGGACAATGTTGACAAATCGCGGCGGCGGAACTGTATAAATATCCATGTTATACTGCTGAGGTTTTCTCACCCCTGACATTCTGAGTCTGGAGACTATCTGACTATGCCCCGCGCAGGTTTTCTGCTCACCCGCCACTGGCGCGACACGCCGCAAGGCACCGAAATTACCCTGTGGCTCGCCACCGATCAGGGGGCGCAGCGCGTGGTGCTGCCGGTGCAGGAGTCGGTCGCGTTTATCCCGCAGGAATTTCAGGCTCAGGTCAGCGAATTACTCAAAGATGAACGTCAGTTTCGGATTCAGTCGCTGGCGCTGAAAGATTTCCGCCAGCGCCCGGTTTTTGGCCTCTACTGTCCGCAGAATCGGCAGCTACAGCGCCTTGAAAAACAGCTACGCGAACAGGGCATTCCGGTCTATGAGGCCGATATTCGCCCGCCGGAGCGCTACCTGATGGAGCGCTTTATCACCGCGCCGGTCTGGTTTGATGGCGATCAGCAGGGCAACAGTGTGATCAATGCGCGCCTGAAACCCCATCCTGACTACCGCCCACCGCTGAAATGGGTCTCGCTGGATATTGAAACTACCCAGCATGGCGAGCTTTACTGCATCGGGCTGGAGGGCTGTGGTCAGCGTCAGGTCTTTATGCTCGGCCCGGCCAATGGCGATGCCAGCGCGCTCGATTTTGAGCTGATCTACCTCGACAGCCGGCCGCAGCTGCTGGAAGCGCTGAATCAGTGGTTTGCCGATCACGATCCCGACGTTTTAATCGGCTGGAACGTGGTGCAGTTCGACCTGCGGGTGCTGCAAAAACATGCCGATCGCTACGGCATCCCGCTGCGCCTTGGCCGCCAGCAGAGCGTGCTGGAGTGGCGTGAGCATGGCTTCAAGCCAGGCGTTTTTTTCGCCCAGGCCAGCGGCCGGTTGATCATTGATGGCATTGAGGCGCTGAAATCGGCTTTCTGGGATTTCCCCTCTTTCAGCCTGGAGTCGGTGTCGCAGCAGCTGCTGGGAGAAGGTAAAGCGATTGATAACCCGTGGCAGCGCATGGAGGAGATCAACTGGCGCTTTGCCAACGATAAACCGGCGCTGGCGCGCTATAACCTGAAAGATTGCGAACTGGTCACGCGCATTTTTCACCAGACGGCGATCATGCCTTTCCTGCTGGAACGGGCGGCGGTCAATGGCCTGGCCGTCGATCGCCATGGCGGTTCGGTGGCGGCGTTCAGTCACCTCTATATTCCGCGCATGCATCGCGCCGGTTTTGTCGCCCCCAATCTGGGCGAGGTGGCCCCGGAAGCCAGTCCCGGCGGCTACGTAATGGACTCCCGGCCCGGTCTCTACGACTCGGTGCTGGTGCTCGATTACAAAAGCCTCTACCCGTCGATTATCCGCACCTTCCTGATCGACCCGGTCGGTCTGGTGGAGGGGCTGGCCCATCCTGACGAGGCGGATTCGGTGGAAGGGTTTCGCGAGGCGCGCTTCTCCCGCCATACCCACTGTCTGCCGGCGATGGTCGAACAGATCTGGCTGGGGCGCGAAGCGGCGAAAAAACAGGGGAAGCAGCCGCTATCGCAGGCGCTGAAGATTATTATGAACGCCTTTTACGGCGTGCTGGGCACCAGCGCCTGCCGCTTTTTCGATCCACGTCTCGCCTCCTCTATTACCCTGCGCGGTCACGCCATCATGCAGCAGACCCGGACGCTGATTGAGGCGGAGGGTTACGACGTGATTTATGGCGACACCGATTCCACCTTTGTCTGGCTGAAGTCCGCCCACCGCGAAGAGGATGCCGCCGCGATTGGTCAGCAGCTGGTGCAGAAAGTGAATGCCTGGTGGCGCGACCATCTGCAACAGAGCCAGGGGCTGACCAGCGCGCTGGAGCTGGAGTATGAAAACCACTTCTGCCGGTTTCTGATGCCGACCATTCGCGGCGCGGAACAGGGCAGCAAAAAACGCTACGCCGGACTGATTCGTGACAAAGGCGGTGAGCGCATGGTCTTTAAGGGGCTGGAGTCGGTGCGCACCGACTGGACGCCGCTGGCGAAACAGTTCCAGCAGCAGCTCTACCAGCGCATTTTCCGCCGTGAGCCGTGGCAGGATTACATCCGGCAGACCGTAGCGCAGCTGCTGGCGGGCGAACTCGACGATCTGCTGATCTATAAGAAGCGTTTACGGCGTCCGCTGAAGGAATATGAACGAAACGTGCCACCACACGTCCGCGCCGCCCGGCTGGCCGATGAGGAGAATCGTCAATTAAACCGGCCATTGCAGTACCAGAATGGCGGCCGCATCCGTTACGTCATGGCGACGGCAGGCCCCGAGCCACTGGAGGCGCGCCGCACCCCGCTCGATTATGACCACTACGTCACCCGACAGCTCCAGCCGGTCGCCGACGGGATCCTGCCCTTTGTCGGAGGGGACTTTGCTACACTGATTACCGGGCAGCTGGGGCTTTTTTGACAGGTGACGAACGCCCTGCCATCCAGTACCATAGCGCCCTTCCTGAAACTCACCGCTCTTACACCCGATCCAGGCCTTGCTGTCTGGCGGTAATGCTATTGCCTGAGCTTTGGGAACACCTCTAAAAACGTTAAAATTCGAGCTAAAAATATATGGTTTTTACATTAGGTCAGCGCTGGATTAGTGATACGGAAAGTGAACTGGGACTGGGCACCGTGGTGGCGATCGATACCCGCATGATCACCCTGCTGTTTCCGGCCACGGGGGAAAACCGCCTCTACGCCCGCAACGATTCGCCGGTTACCCGCGTCATCTTTAATCCGGGTGATACCATCACCAGTCACGAAGGCTGGCAGATGCGCGTCGATGAAGTACGCAACGAAAATGACCTGATGACCTATATCGGTACCCGTCTGGATACCGATGAAAGCGACGTGATGCTGCGCGAAGTGATGCTCGACAGCAAGCTGGTATTCAGTAAGCCGCAGGATCGCCTGTTTGCCGGCCAGCTTGACCGGATGGATCGTTTCGCCCTGCGCTTTCGCGCCCGTAAATACCAGAGTGAGCAATACCGTCTGCCCATCAGCGGCTTACGCGGGATGCGCACCAACCTGATCCCTCACCAGCTGCATATCGCCCACGATGTCGGCCGTCGCCATGCGCCGCGCGTACTGCTGGCCGATGAAGTCGGCCTGGGGAAAACCATTGAAGCCGGGATGATCATCCAGCAGCAGCTGCTGGCGGGACGTGCCGACCGCGTGCTGATCGTGGTGCCGGAGACGTTGCAGCACCAGTGGCTGGTGGAAATGCTGCGCCGCTTTAACCTGCGCTTTGCGCTGTTTGATGACGATCGCTACACCGAAGCGCAGCACGACAGCGACAACCCGTTTGAAACTGAGCAGCTGATTATCTGTTCACTCGACTTCGTGCGCCGCAATAAGCAGCGTCTTGAGCTGCTGGCCGATGCCGACTGGGATCTGCTGGTCGTCGATGAAGCGCACCATCTGGCCTGGTCAGAAGGCGAGCCAAGCCGTGAATATCAGGTGATCGAACAGCTGGCGGAGAAAACCGCCGGGGTTCTGCTGCTGACCGCCACCCCGGAACAGCTGGGGATGGAGAGTCACTTCGCCCGTCTGCGCCTGCTCGACCCGGACCGTTTTCACGACTTCGCCGCCTTTGTTGAAGAGCAGCAGCACTTCCGCCCGATCGCCGATGCGGTCACGGCGCTGCTGGCGGATAAAGCGATCTCTCAGGAAGAGATGAACCGGATCAACGATCTGGTGGGTGAGCAGGACATCGAACCGCTGTTGCAGGTCGCCAACAGCGATCGCGACGGCAAACTGGAGGCGCGCCAGGAGCTGATTTCAATGCTGATGGATCGCCACGGCACCAGCCGCGTGCTGTTCCGTAACACCCGTAACGGGGTGAAAGGCTTTCCGAAACGCGAACTGCATCAGATCCGCCTGCCGCTGCCGGCGCAGTATCAGACCGCGATTAAAGTCTCCGGCATTATGGGCGCGCGCAAAAGCGCAGAAGAGCGGGCGCGTGACCTGCTCTACCCGGAGCAGATCTATCAGGAATTTGAAGGCGACAGCGGCACCTGGTGGAACTTCGATCCGCGCGTCGAGTGGCTGATGGGCTATCTCACCAGCAACCGCAAAGAGAAAGTGCTGGTGATCTGCGCCAAAGCTGCCACCGCGCTGCAACTGGAGCAGGTGCTGCGTGAGCGCGAAGGCATCCGCGCGGCGGTGTTCCATGAAGGACTGTCGATCATTGAGCGTGACCGCGCGGCCGCCTGGTTTGCCTCAGAAGAGAATGGCGCGCAGGTGCTGTTGTGCTCGGAGATCGGCTCTGAAGGCCGTAACTTCCAGTTTGCCAGCCGGCTGGTGATGTTCGATCTGCCGTTTAACCCCGATCTGCTGGAGCAGCGTATCGGGCGTCTGGATCGTATCGGCCAGGCGCACGATATTCAGATTCTGGTGCCGTGGCTGGAGCAGACCGCGCAGGCGGTGTTACTGCGCTGGTATCACGAAGGGCTGGATGCGTTTGAACACACCTGCCCGACCGGCCGGACGATTTACGACAGCGTCCATTCGCAGTTAATTGGCTATCTGGCCGCGCCGGAAAACAGCGAAGGCTTTGATACCTTTATCACCGACTGCCGTAAACAGCACGACGCGCTGAAGTCACAGCTGGAACAGGGACGCGATCGCCTGCTGGAGCTGAACTCCAACGGCGGTGAAGCGGCCCAGCTGCTGGCTAATGCCATCAGCGAGCAGGATAACGACACCGGCCTGGTAAACTTCGCGCTCAACCTGTTTGATATTGTCGGCATTAATCAGGAAGACCGCAGCGATAACCTGATTGTGCTGACCCCTTCCGACCACATGCTGGTGCCCGATTTCCCCGGCCTGCCGGAAGATGGCTGCACCATCACCTTTAACCGTGAGCAGGCGCTGTCGCGCGAGGATACCCAGTTTATTACCTGGGAACACCCGCTGATCCGTAACGGGCTGGATCTCATCCTGTCGGGCGACACCGGCAGCAGTGCGCTGTCGCTGCTGAAGAATAAGGCGCTGCCGGTGGGGACGCTGCTGGTCGAACTGATCTATGTGGTGGAAGCACAGGCACCGAAGCATCTGCAACTGACCCGCTTCCTGCCGCCGACCCCGATTCGCCTGCTGCTGGATCGCAACGGCACCAACCTGGCGGGCAAAGTGGAGTTTGAGAGCTTTAACCGCCAGCTGAATGCCGTCAATCGCCATACCGCCAGTAAGCTGGTGAACGCGGTGCAGCAGGATGTGCACGCCATTCTGACCCAGGGTGAAGAGAGCGTGGTCAGCGAAGCGCGCGCGGTGATTGACGCGGCGCGGGCCGAGGCGAATGAGAAGCTGGGAGCAGAACTCGCCCGGCTTAACGCGCTGAAAGCGGTTAACCCGAACATCCGTGAAGATGAGGTTGAGGCGCTGGAGAGTAACCGTGAACAGGTGCTGGAGAGTCTCGACCAGGCGAACTGGCGTCTCGACGCGCTGCGCCTGATAGTGGTCACACACCAGTAAGCTCAGGGGCCACAAGGCCCCTTATTTTTGGAAAGCCCCATGGAACCTTACAACCCACCGCGTGAACCCTGGCTGCACATTCTTTATCAGGATGCGCACATCATGGTGGTGAACAAACCCAGTGGCCTGCTCTCAGTACCGGGTCGGCTGGATGAGCATAAAGATAGCGTGATGACGCGCATCCAGCGTGATTTTCCGCAGGCGGAATCGGTGCACCGGCTTGATATGGCCACCAGCGGCGTGATCGTGGTGGCGCTGACCAAAGCCGCAGAGCGTGAGCTGAAGCGCCAGTTCCGGGAGCGGGAGCCGTCCAAAACCTACGTCGCCTGCGTCTGGGGTCATCCGGTGAAAGAGGAAGGCCTGGTGGATCTGCCGCTGATTTGCGACTGGCCAAACCGGCCGAAGCAGAAGGTCTGTTTCGAAACCGGCAAAGCGGCGCAGACGGAGTATCAGGTGCTGGAGTATCGGGCGGATAACAGTGCGCGGGTGTCGCTGAAACCGATCACCGGGCGTTCACATCAGCTGCGGGTGCATATGCTGGCGCTGGGTCATCCGATTCTGGGTGACAACTTCTACGCTCATCCAGAGGCCAAAGCGATGGCCTCCCGCTTGCTGCTGCATGCAGAGTCGCTGACCATTACCCATCCCGCCTTTGGCAATGCCATGACCTTTCGCCAGCCCGCCGATTTTTAATCTTCATGGCCGCGCCGCCTGGCCCCCTATCAGACGGGAGGCCACGGCGGCGGGAGATTATTTAAAGCCTTTTTCCCTGCGGATCAGATCATACGCCGCCTGGATCTCCTGCGCTTTCTGCTTCGCCATCTCCATCATCTCTGGCGGCAGACCTTTCGCCACCAGCTTGTCGGGATGGTGTTCGCTCATTAACTTGCGGTAGGCGCGCTTAATAGTCGTGGCGTCGTCACTGCTCTTCACGCCCAGCACGCTGCACGCATCGTCCAGCGTAGGGCCGCGCTGCGCCTGCTGGAAACCGCCGCCTGCACTGCGCTGACCACCGCCAAACTGCTGGCCGCCTTCCATCATCCGCAGGAACTGATCGAACTGCACCCGCGAAATGCCCAGCTCCTCGGCGATCACATAGAGCACCTGGCGCTCATTGGGATGCAGCGAGCCGTCAGCAAAGGCAGCCTGAATCTGAATCTCCAGGAACATCCGAATCAGGTCGAAGCGACCGAAACAGGCGCTGCGAAATTCGCGCAGCTTGCTGCGTAACGGATAATCCGCCTGCTTGCCTTCGCGGAACGCGCGCTGGGCCGCGGTGCGGGAGTCCCCATGCAGCTGCATCCGCTCCATAAACAGCGAAGCAATCTGAATATCGGCTTCGGTAACGCGACCTTTTGACTTGGTCAGATGGCCCATCACCTGAAAGGTGGTGCTGAAAAACAGCGTCTGTCGGGTCTGATTATTTGAGAAGTAAGCCCTGCCCTGCGCGCCACGTGCTTTGTCAATCATATGACCAATGATCAAACCGATCACAATCCCCCAGAAGCCTGCGCCGGAAAGCAATCCCACCGCCAGACCCACAACTTTTCCCCAGTAGCGCATAAACTCCTCAATTCGCCATGCTTGCGGCTGAAAATTGCATTATCATACCTGTCATTTATCTCAGCGCCTAACGTCAACGCTGACAGACCAGGATTAACACTGGCGCAACGCCGGGCAGTAAGTTAGTCTCTGACCCGATTGTCGGCATGATGCCAGTTTTCATGGAATTCTCGATACCGCGTATGAAAAAACATATACCTACCCTGCTGGCCACTCTGATCGGCGCAGCCATTAGCCAGCAAGCCTTTGCCGACGATTTGATGTCGCAGTGTATGTTAGGCGTGCCGAGTTATAACCGCCCGGTGGTGAACGGCGATACCAATCAGCTGCCCGTCACAATTCACTCCGACGCCGCCAAGGGGAACTACCCCAACGACGCGGTCTTTACCGGTAATGTGAATATCGAACAGGGCAACAGCCGCATGCAGGCGGATGAAGTTCAGCTTCATCAGCGTCAGCAGGAAGGCCAGACCGCGCCAGTGCGCACCGTCGATGCCCTCGGTAATGTGCACTACGACGATAATCAGGTCATCCTGAAAGGTCCGAAAGCCTGGTCCAACCTCAACAGCAAAGACACCAACGTCTGGAACGGACAGTACCAGATGGTGGATCGTCAGGGTCGCGGCACCGCGGATCAGATGAAGCTGCGCGGTGACAACCGTTACACCATTCTGGAAAACGGCACCTTTACCTCCTGTCTGCCTGGCTCCAACAGCTGGAGCGTGGTGGGGTCAGAAGTGATCCAGGATCGCGAAGAGGAAGTGGCGGAGATCTGGAACGCCCGCTTTAAGCTCGGTTCAGTTCCGGTGTTCTACAGCCCCTATCTGCAATTGCCAATTGGCGATCGTCGTCGTTCCGGCTTCCTGATCCCCAATGCAAAATATGGCAGCAACAACGGCTTTGAGTTCATTCTGCCCTATTACTGGAACATCGCGCCGCAGGCCGATGCCACCATCACGCCGCACTACATGAGTAAGCGCGGCATGCAGCTGGAGAACGAATTCCGTTACCTCACTACGCTGGGTGCGGGTCTGGTGGAATTTGACTATCTCGCCTCAGATAAACAGTACGATAACGACAAAGCGGTGCGCGGCATCGCCGAAGATGACAGCTCCAATCGCTGGCTGTTCTACTGGCGTCACGCCGGTGTCTATGACAAAAACTGGCGTTTCAGCGCCGACTACACCAAAGTCAGCGACCGCTACTACTTCAACGATCTCGACTCGAAGTACTACAGCTCAACCGACAACTACGCCACGCAGAAATTCAGCATTGGCTATGCGGACACCAACTGGGACGCCACGCTCTCCACCAAAGATTTCCAGGTGTTCGGCGATACCAGCAGCAGCAACGTCTATCGCGCGATGCCGCAGCTGGACCTGAACTTCTATCAGAATGACATCGGCCCGTTTGATGGCCGCATCTATGCCCAGGCGGTAAAGTTCACCAACGTCAGCGACCGCTATCCTGAAGCGACCCGCCTGCATATCGAGCCGACCCTGAACCTGCCGCTGTCAAACGGCTGGGCCAGCCTGGACACCGAAGCGAAGCTGCTGGCGACCCACTATCAGCAGGATGATGTTGAGTACTACAACAACAACATCGACACCAACCGCAACAACCAGCTGAAAGAGTCGGTCAACCGTACGCTGCCGCAGTTTAAAGTGGATGGCCGGATGGTGTTTGACCGCGATATGGACTCGGCGGCGGGCTACACCCAGACGCTGGAGCCGCGGGTGCAGTACCTCTATATCCCGTATCGCAACCAGAGCAATATCTATCCGTACGACTCCACCCTGCTGCAAACCGACTACACCGGCCTGTTCCGCGATCGCACCTATAGCGGCCTGGATCGCATCGCGTCTGCCAACGAAGTGGCCACCGGCGTCACCTCGCGTATTTATGATAACGATCTGGTTGAACGTTTTAACGTTTCTGTAGGTCAAATCTACTCGTTTACCCCTTCTCGCACCGGTCTGAACCAGACCAGCGAAGAAGATGATACCGGCAGTCTGATCTGGGCGGGCGATACTTACTGGAAGGTCAGCGATCGCTGGGGCGTGCGCGGTGGGCTGCAATATGACACCAAACTCGACAACGTCTCTCAGGGAAATGCGGTGCTGGAATACCGTCGTGATGCCGACCGTATGGTGCAGCTGAGCTACCGCTACAGCAGCCCGGAGTATGTGGCCGCCGCGCTGAACAACAGTTCGCTGGTGGATAATCCCATCTATAAAAACGGGATTTCACAGGTTGGTACCACGGCCAGCTGGCCGATTGCCGATGCCTGGTCTGTGGTCGGGGCATACTACTACGACACCCGCAACTCGCGTCCGGCGTCGCAGCTGGTGGGCCTGCAATACAGCTCATGCTGTTATGCCATTCGCGTAGGTTACGAGCGCAAGATCAACGGCTGGGAAAACGACGACAGTAAATATGACAACCAAATCTCATTCAACATTGAGCTGCGTGGTCTGAGTTCCAACTATGGCTTAGGCACCAACCAAATGCTGCGTCAGGGCATCATTCCTTACCAGCGCGCTTTCTGATGTTGTGATGTTTGACAGGCAATCCCGCAGTGCGGAACCAACAATGGATAAAGTATGAAGAACTGGAGAATGCTGATTCTTGGTGTGGCGTTAAGTGCCAACACCGCGTTCGCAGCACCACAAGTGGTTGATAAAGTTGCAGCCGTGGTCAATAACGGCGTGGTTCTTGAGAGTGATGTAGATGGCATGATGAGCACCGTCAAATCTCAGGCCCGACAGGCAGGTCAGCAGTTGCCAGATGATAAAACGTTACGCCATCAGATTCTGGAACGTCAGATCATGGATAACATCATCCTGCAAATGGGTGAAAAAGCGGGTATTGAGATCAGCGACCAGCAGCTGGACCAGGCGATCCAGAACATCGCCGCCCAGAACCGCATGAGCCTCGATCAGCTGCGCAGCCGCCTGGCTTACGACGGCATGAACTACAGCGTCTATCGTTCTCAGATCCGTAAAGAGATGACCATCGCTGAAGTGCGCAACAACGAAGTGCGTCGCCGCGTGACCATTCTGCCGCAGGAAGTCGATACGCTGGCCACCCAGATCGGTTCTCAGAACAGTCAGGGTACCGAGCTGAATGTCAGCCATATCCTGCTGCCACTGCCGGAAAACCCGACGCAGCAGCAGGTCGATGAGCAGGAAACCCTGGCGAAGCAGCTGGTTGGCGAACTGAAGAATGGCGCTGACTTCGGCAAAATGGCCGTGACCTACTCCGCAGACTCCCAGGCGCTGAAAGGCGGCAACATGGGCTGGGGTAAAATTGAAGAGTTACCGACGCTGTTTGCTCAGGCGCTGGCGACCGCCAAAAAAGGCGACATCGTCGGACCGATTCGTTCCGGGGTGGGCTTCCACATCCTCAAGGTGAACGACCTGCGCGGTGAGAACAAAAATGTCTCGGTTACCGAAGTCCATTCACGCCACATTCTGCTGAAGCCCTCGCCGATCCTGACTGACGATCAGGCGCGGGCGCAGCTGGAGCAGATTGCAGCCGACATCCGCAGCGGCAAAACCACCTTTGCCGCCGCCGCGAAACAGTTCTCTGACGATCCGGGTTCGGCGAATCAGGGCGGCGATCTGGGCTGGACCTCACCAGAAGTCTTTGATCCGGCGTTCCGTGACGCGCTGCTGCGTTTGCAGAAAGGCCAGACCAGTCAGCCGGTTCACTCCTCTTTCGGCTGGCATCTGATTCAGCTGCTGGATACCCGTCAGGTGGACAAAACCGATGCGGCCCAGAAAGAGCGTGCTTACCGTATGCTGTTTAACCGTAAATTTGCTGAAGAAGCGCAGACCTGGATGCAGGAACAGCGCGCCAGCGCCTACGTGAAGATCCTGGATGGCAATGCGCAGTAATGTCCGCGTGGTGATCACCCCCGGCGAACCCGCCGGGATTGGTCCCGATCTCACCGTTCAGCTGGCCCAGCAGGCGTGGCCGGTTGAACTGGTGGTCTGCGCCTCGCCTGCGCTGTTGCAGCAGCGTGCGGCGCAGCTGGGTTTACCTCTCACCCTTCTCCCTTATCAGCCGGACGTGGCGGCCCAGCCACAGCCGGCGGGGTCGCTGACGATCCTGCCGATTGAAACGGCCGCACCGATCACGCCCGGCGAGCTTTGTGTCGCCAACAGCGACTATGTGCTGGCGACGCTGGCACGCGCCTGTGACGGCTGCCTGAGCGGAGAGTTTGCCGCGCTGATTACCGGTCCGGTGCATAAAGGGGTGATCAACGACGCCGGTATCGCCTTTACCGGTCATACCGAATTCTTTGCCGATCGCGCCGGCGGCCATCGGGTGGTGATGATGCTGGCGACCGAAGCGCTGCGCGTCGCGCTGGCGACCACCCATCTGCCGCTGAAAGAGGTCTCCGCCGCCGTGACCCGCGACTGTCTGCATGAAGTGATCACCATTCTGCATCACGATCTGCGGCAGAAGTTCGCCATTGCCGAGCCACATATCTATGTCTGTGGCCTCAATCCCCACGCGGGCGAGAGCGGCCATATGGGGCGGGAAGAGATCGACACCATTATCCCGGCACTCAATGAACTGCGTCAGCAGGGCATTAAACTGACCGGCCCGCTGCCAGCGGATACGCTGTTCCAGCCGAAATATCTGCAACATGCCGATGCGGTACTGGCGATGTATCACGACCAGGGCTTGCCGGTACTCAAATTTCAGGGGTTTGGCCGGGCGGTCAATATCACCCTGGGCCTGCCCTTTATCCGTACTTCCGTTGACCACGGCACCGCACTTGAACTCGCCGGGCTGGGTCAGGCTGAAGCGGGCAGCTTCATCACGGCGCTTAACCTCGCCATCACTATGATCAAGAGCAGTAATGAATAATCGCGTCCATCAGGGGCACTACGCCCGTAAACGTTTCGGGCAGAACTTCCTGAACGATCAGTACATTATCGACAGCATTGTCTCCGCCATCCATCCACAGCGCGACGAAGCGCTGGTGGAGATCGGTCCCGGCCTGGGTGCCTTAACCGAGCCGGTGGGCGAGCGCCTCGATAGCTTAACGGTAGTGGAACTGGACCGCGATCTCGCGGCGCGTCTGCAAACTCACCCGTTTCTTGGGCCGAAGCTGACCATCTTCCAGCAGGATGCCATGACCTTTGACTTCGCCGCGCTGGCGCAGGAGAGAGGCCAGCCGCTGCGGGTGTTCGGCAACCTGCCCTACAATATTTCGACGCCGCTGATGTTTCACCTTTTCAGCTATACTGGTTCGATCAAAGATATGCACTTCATGCTGCAAAAAGAGGTGGTCAACCGTCTGGTTGCCGGTCCGGGCAGCAAAGCCTATGGCCGTCTGACCGTGATGGCGCAGTACTACTGCCAGGTGATCCCGGTGCTGGAAGTGCCTCCGCACTCGTTTACGCCGCCACCGAAAGTGGACTCTGCCGTGGTGCGCCTGGTGCCGTTTGCCGAGCCGCCGCATCCGGTCAGCGATGTGCGTATCCTGAGCCGCATTACCACCGAGGCTTTTGGTCAGCGCCGCAAAACGCTGCGCAACAGCCTGAGTCATATGGTAGCCGCGGGTGCGCTGGAAGAGTTATCCATTGATTCCACCCTGCGGGCCGAAAACGTTTCGGTCGCGCAATATTGTCAGCTGGCCAACTGGCTGGCGAATCATCAGGGAAAATCGCAGGAGTAAACCATGAGTGAAACGGCCCGCGTCTCCGTCCATGTGCAAAGCCAGTACGTCGCCTCGCAATCCTCCCCGGATGACGATCGCTACGTCTTCGCCTATACCATCACGATACGCAATCTGGGCCGTTCCTCCGTGCAGCTACTGGGACGCTACTGGCTGATTACCAACGGTAACGGCCGTGAAACGGAAGTTCAGGGCGAAGGTGTGGTGGGCGAGCAGCCCCATATCGCAGCCGGTAATGAATTTCAGTACACCAGCGGGGCGGTGATTGAAACCCCGATGGGCACCATGCAGGGACACTACGTGATGGTCGACGAACAGGGTGACACCTTTCACGTCGAAATCCCGGTTTTCCGCCTCGCAATTCAAACGCATATTCATTGATTTGCACGTCTCACGCCCGTTAAGTCGGGCACCATTCCTGATGGATAAAATCTTATGAGCACATACCTGATTGGCGACGTTCACGGCTGCTACGATGAATTACGTGCACTGCTGCAACAGGTCGATTTCAACCCTGAGCAGGACACCCTGTGGCTGACCGGCGACCTGGTGGCGCGCGGCCCCGGCTCTCTTGAAGTCCTGCGCTATGTAAAATCGCTGGGTGATTCCGTGCGTCTGGTGCTGGGTAATCACGATTTGCACCTGCTGGCGGTCTACGCGGGCATCAGCCGCAACAAACCCAAAGATCGCCTGACGCCGCTGCTGGAAGCGGATGATGCCGATGAGCTGATCAACTGGCTGCGTCGTCAGCCGCTGTTGCAGGTGGATGAAGAGAAAAAGCTGGTGATGGGTCACGCCGGTATCACGCCGCAGTGGGATATTGAGACCGCCAAAAAGTGTGCGCGTGAAGTGGAGGCGGTGCTCGCCAGCGACAGCTATCCGCTGTTCCTCGATGCGATGTATGGCGACATGCCGAATAACTGGAGTGAAGATCTGACCGGCCTGGCCCGGCTGCGTTTCAGCACCAACGCCCTGACCCGTATGCGTTACTGCTTCCCCAATGGTCAGCTGGATATGATCTGCAAAGATTCGCCCGAGTCGGCCCTTCCGCCGCTAAAACCCTGGTTTACCCTTGAGGGGCCGGTGGCGCGCGACTATACCATCATCTTCGGTCACTGGGCCTCGCTGGAAGGCAAAGGCACCCCAGAGGGCATTATCGGGCTGGACACCGGCTGCTGCTGGGGCGGGTCGCTGACCCTGCTGCACTGGGAAACACAGCGCTACGTGGTGCAGCCGTCGAACCGTGAACAGGCGTTGGCCTCCACCGAAAGCCTGGCACCGCCCGCACTCTGACCGGGACACTGGCTGACAGGCCAGCATCCCGCCCCGTTTAAGCGCCGATCACCCCGCCATCTTCGCGGGTGATCATTATCACCGACGAACGGGGCCGCGGGCTGTTATCGGGGAAGTGTGAATCGCCCGCTTCGCCCGGATGCTGCACGTTGACGAACAGGGTTTTGTAGTCGGGGGTAAAGGTGATGCCGGTCAGCTCGCACGATTTCGGCCCCACCATAAAGCGGCGAATCTCTCCGCTGTCGGGATCTCCCACCAGCATCTGATTATTCCCCTGCCCCTGATAATCCTTTTTATTGCTGTACTTGCCGTCGGTCAGGATCCACAGTCGCCCCTGCCCATCAAACCCCAGCCCGTCGGGGCTGTTAAAGGTATTTTCAGCGGTGATATTCGGCGTGCCGCGATAGATCCCTTCAGGATGGGCAATCGGGTTGCCGCACAGCGCGTAAATATCCCAGTCAAACCTCAGCGCGGTGGCGTCGCCCTGCTCATCCCAGCGAATAATCTGACCGTAAATATTGTCAGGGCGAGGATTGGCGGCGTTAACCGGCATACCTTCCTCACCCCGCTTGTTGTTGTTGGTCAGGGTGCAGTAAGCGCGGCCATCGTGCGGGTTAACCGCGATCCACTCCGGCCGGTCCATCCGCGTGGCATTAACCACATCGGCCGCAGCACGCGCGTTGATCAGGACATCCGCCTGGCTGCTGAACCCCTGTTCCGCCGTGAGTCCATTTTCACCCCACCTCAGCGCCAGCCAGCGCCCGGTGCCTTTTAACGGCGTGCCCTGCTCGTCACCGTTGAACTGCGCCACATAGAGCGTGCCCTTATCCAGCAGCCCGTGATTGGCTTTGGCATCATCCGGCATCACCTTGTCGTCTGAGACATATTTATAGATATACTCGCCGCGCTCGTCGTCGCCCATATAGACCACCAGCTGGCCGGTTTTCGCCACCGTCACGGCGGCATTCTCATG
The DNA here is from genome assembly GCF_051336815.1 of Pantoea sp. C2G6. Taxonomy (NCBI): domain Bacteria; kingdom Pseudomonadati; phylum Pseudomonadota; class Gammaproteobacteria; order Enterobacterales; family Erwiniaceae; genus Pantoea; species Pantoea sp. C2G6. The sequence continues at coordinate 66,506 of NZ_JBGMNJ010000007.1, read as the reverse complement.
CTTGAAGCGGCCCAGCGCGGTGCGCTTTACCGGCACCGAGTGGGGATCAAAAGGATCGATTTCGACAATCCAGCCGTGGCGGTTAAATTCGTTGGGATTTTTCGCAATATCGAAGCGGGGATCGAAGTCGGCCCAGTTATGCTCCGGCTCGGCGGCATTCAGGGTGTAGCGCTGCTGCTGGGGAGTCGGGGTAAAGTCCGCCTGATGAGTACCAAAGTAAGTGTCGTAGTTCTCTTCGCAGGTGAGATAGGTGCCCCACGGCGTTTTGCCATTGGCGCAGTTACCAAAGGTGCCCTGCACCTGCATTCCCTCTGGATCGGCGGCGGTTTGCAGCGCTTTATCGCCAGCCGCCGGACCGGAAAAGCGCATCGCGGTATTGGCGGTAATGCGGCGGTTATAGTCGGAAGGACGCACCACCTGCCAGCGATTGTCCTCGCCCCGCTTCACCTCCACGATAGAGACGCCGTGCGCGGCCTGTGACTTTTTCACCTCTTCCAGGCTGGTCGCTTTGCTGCCGCCGTGGGCGAACAGGGTCGGCTCGTTGACATATTCATTGTTAATCGCCATTACCCCACGCCGATCGTCAATGGCGAAGAAGCTCATACCATCATTATTATCGCCGAACTGCTTTTCCTGATCTTCCGCGCTGTTATTCCCGTGCGGATCGAAGGCGGCCGCGCCGTTGACCAGCGGATCGCCCCAGGAGATTAACACCTCGGCGCGGTAGCCCGGTGCCACCACAACCTCATCGGCGGTGGAGGCGGCAATCGCCTGAAAGCCGAGCAGTGGACTGCCGGCCAGCTTCTGCTGCGCCATTGCGCCGCCAGAGAGGGTAAGGCCGCCGCTGAGAAAGCCGGTCAGCCCGATGGCACCGGAACCGGCGATGAATTTGCGCCGCAGTGGATCACCCAGGCGGTCAGTGCTTAACGCGCTTAATTCGGTTTTCATTATTCATTGCTTCCTTTGTGTCGATCCCAGAAAAGAAGCAATGCTAATGAAACTACGTGACAGCCAGGTTACAGCCGGGCTGGAGGCGGAGAGGGGTTAGCGGCGGCGATCGAGGATCTCAAAACAGTAGCTGTGGGAGTTCTGCTCGTCAGCATCGTGGAATTCGCTGAAGGTTGACTGCCACTCATCCGGCTCGTAATCAGGAAACTGGGTGTCTCCTTCCACTTCGGCATCAATGTGCGTCAGATAGAGACGATCGGCACGCTTCAGCATCTGCTCATAGACCCGGCCACCGCCAATCACCATGATCTCTTCCGCATCACCCGCGGCCTGAATCGCCTCATCCAGCGAAGTCACCCAGGTGACGCCGTCGGTGGTGCCCGGCTGGCTGCTGACCACAATATTCAGGCGGCCAGGCAGAGGACGACCAATAGATTTAAAGGTCAGCCGCCCCATAATCACCGGTTTCTTCAGCGTATTACGCCTGAACCAGGCCAGATCCGCAGGCAGGTTCCACGGCATGGCATTCTCCATACCAATAATGCGATCGGCTGCTATCGCGGCGATAAGACTAATCATGTTAACCACTCACTGGAAAAAATTGGCGCCATCATACGTAAAGGCGAAACTTTCGTCGATAGGACGAAAGGTCTAATTGCGTAAAGCCTTTTTTGACACCGTTTTTCCACGCCGGTGCAGCGTTTTTCACCGCGTAATCGCGCCTGTTGGCCGCGACTCGCCAGCAATCTGATTCAGGATGGCACAAAGTAAGGAGCAGAGAGAAACGGCTCCCGAGGGAGCCGTCAGTGTGATCAGAAGTCGTAGCGCAGACGCACCAGATTCATATCACCGAGGTTATCGGTGCTGGAGGTAAAGACATGTTCGTAATCGACCCGGAAGCCATATTCCATAAACAGCGTCACGCCCAGACCGTTATCAATACGCTGGTAGTTACGACCCGATGCGTACTCAAGGCGGTCACCCATTACGTAAGGCTGCACCGCTTTCAGGCCATATTGCGCCACCGGAATTTTGTAACCGGCAAAATATTCAATCCCCCACGCATCATCGGCAAAGTAGTCATGCACATCTTTGCGTTTGGTGGTCAGGAAGTTCTGATACCAGCCACCACCGGCTGACAGGGTCCAGTTGTCTGGCGTCCAGCTCAGCGCGGTACCGAAAATGTTCTGATCGTAATCTTTGCTGTCGCCATTATTCGGGTTGCGCATCGCGGCACGGGTGTAGTTCCACGCGGTGCCCCAGGTCAGATCGTCGGTGATGTGGTAATCCACACCCAGTGAGCCGCCACCTTTACGCTTATAGCGCAGGCCGTTGCCTGGCAGATACTCATTGTCCTGGAACAGATAGGAGGCGTAGAGATCGACGTTATCAAAGGTGTTTTTATATTTCAGCTGCTTACGTGAACGATAAGAGCCGTCATAGTCACCGTTGATGCCGTTACCCGGTGCCTGACCGAGCATATCGTAATCCCAGATATCGGTCTTCGCGCCCACGGTGTCGTAATAGACGCTGTTCTGCTGACCAAAGGTCAGCTGACCCCAGGTTTTGCTTTTCAGGCCGGTATAGAGCTGACGACGTGAAGTTTTACGCGCGCCATCCGCATAGTGGTTATCCCAGCTGAAGACCGCCGGGACATTGACGCCCAGCTCGTAGTAGCTGATCCAGCTGACGTCATCAAACAGGTAGTAGTCTGCGCCGAAACGGAAACGGGTGCCGCCATCAAAGCCGTTACGCTTATAAGATTTGTCATTCACACCGGTCTGGTGATTGAACTGGGGACGGATGCTGCCACCCACCGCGAAGTTAAGACGGCTGAGTGGATCGCCTGCCTGCGGGTCCTGTTTCAACAGGGTGATTTCTGCCTGGCTGGCGAAAGGAAGAATAGCCATCAGTGCCGCCACTGCACTCAGAGAAAAAGTCTGCATTTTCATTTTTATTTATGTCCTGGTACGCTCCAGTGATGAGCGGCAGGCATATTACTGGCGAAAAATCGGGACAGGAAGCGTTTAAATTATAAATTCGTGCGAAGTGAATTTATTCGCACTCAAAGCTAAAAAATTAAGTCAAATCAGTCACTTTAATGCAAATTCGTTGCAACAAAATCAGATTATCGCCATGCCAGAGGCAAAAAAAACGGCTCCCGCAGGAGCCGTTGTGACGATTACCTCGCCTTTATCTGCGCATGCATTTCCTGCACCGAGATGACCTGTTCTGTCGGGTCCGCATTCAGCGCCATGGCGGTGGCAAAGCCGCCATTCAGCGTGGTGTCATAGTGCACTTTATATTGCAGCGCACTGCGGCGAATCAGCTTGGAATCCTCAATCGCCTGACGGCCCGCCGTGGTGTTGACGATGTAGCTATATTCGCCATTCTTCAGACGGTCCTGAATGTGCGGACGCCCTTCATGCACCTTGTTGACCAGGCGCGGATTAATGCCCGCTTCACCCAGCACCACCGCGGTGCCGTGGGTCGCATCCAGTTCGAAACCAAACTTCTGCAACTTCGCGGCCAGGTCGACAATACGTTTCTTGTCGCCTTCACGCACGGAGAGCAGCGCACGACCTGACTTCTTCATGTTGCTCTGCGCACCGAGCATCGCTTTAGAAAACGCTTCAGCGAAGGTACGGCCTACGCCCATCACTTCACCGGTAGAGCGCATCTCCGGGCCAAGGATAGGGTCAACGCCCTGGAACTTGTTGAACGGCAGCACCACCTCTTTCACCGAGTAGTAAGGCGGGATCACCTCTTTCGTGACGCCCTGTTCCGCCAGCGTTTTGCCTGCCATTACCCGCGCCGCCACTTTCGCCAGCGGTACGCCGGTCGCTTTGGAGACAAACGGCACGGTACGCGCCGCACGTGGGTTGACTTCAATCAGGTAGACTTCGTTGTCTTTGACCGCGAACTGCACGTTCATTAAGCCGCGAACGTTCAGCTCAAACGCCAGCTTCTCAACCTGCTGGCGCATCACATTCTGAATCTCCTGACTCAGAGTGTAGGCCGGCAGAGAACAGGCGGAGTCACCGGAGTGCACGCCAGCCTGTTCGATATGCTCCATGATGCCGCCAATCAGCACCCGCTCACCGTCGCAAATCGCGTCAACGTCCACCTCGACCGCATCATCCAGGAAACGGTCCAGCAGCACCGGCGCGTCGTTGGAGACGGAAACCGCGGTCTGGAAGTAGCGCTTCAGGTCGACTTCGTCGTAGACAATCTCCATCGCACGGCCGCCCAGCACATAGGAAGGACGCACCACCAGCGGATAACCGAGGCCAGCAGCTTTCTCAACCGCCTGCTCCAGCGTCGCCACTGTGGCGTTGGCTGGTTGCTTCAGGCTCAGGCGATCCACCGCCTGCTGGAAACGTTCACGGTCTTCGGCGCGGTCAATCGAGTCCGGGCTGGTGCCGATAACCGGCACACCCGCCGCTTCCAGCGCACGCGCCAGTTTCAGCGGCGTCTGACCGCCATACTGCACGATCACCCCTTTTGGCTGCTCGATGCGCACGATTTCCAGCACATCTTCCAGCGTTACCGGCTCGAAATAGAGGCGGTCGGAGGTGTCGTAATCGGTCGAGACGGTCTCCGGGTTACAGTTGACCATAATGGTCTGGTAGCCATCTTCACGCAGCGCCAGTGCGGCGTGAACGCAGCAGTAGTCGAACTCGATACCCTGCCCGATACGGTTGGGGCCGCCGCCGAGGATCATGATCTTATCGCGATCGGGACTCGGATTGGCTTCGCACTCTTCCTCATAGGTGGAGTACATATAGGCGGTGTCGGTGGCAAACTCTGCGGCGCAGGTATCGACGCGCTTATAGACCGGGTGCAGGTCGAACTGCTGACGCAGTTTACGGATCTCGCTCTCGGCCACACCCGCCAGCGTCGCCAGGCGTGAATCCGCAAAGCCTTTACGCTTCAGGGCGCGCAGGAAAGTGGCATCCAGGCTGTTGACCCCTTCGCGTGCCACCTGCTCTTCCAGCCGCACCAGCTCTTCAATCTGCACCAGGAACCAGCGGTCGATGTTGGTCAGGTTGAACACCCCATCCACGGACATGCCCGCGCGGAACGCATCGGCGATGTACCAGATACGGTCTGAACCGGCATCTTTCAGCTCACGACGGATGCGGGTTAACGCTTCCGGGTCGTCGAGGTGCACTTTCGGGTCGAAGCCGTTAGCGCCCACTTCCAGGCCGCGCAGCGCTTTCTGCATCGACTCCTGGAACGTGCGGCCAATCGCCATCACTTCACCGACCGATTTCATCTGGGTGGTCAGGCGATCGTTGGCACCGGCAAATTTTTCAAAGTTGAAACGCGGGATCTTGGTGACAACATAGTCAATCGATGGCTCAAACGAGGCTGGCGTTAAGCCGCCGGTAATGTCGTTCATCAGCTCGTCAAGGGTAAAGCCGACCGCCAGCTTGGCTGCGACTTTGGCAATCGGGAAGCCGGTCGCTTTCGACGCCAGCGCCGAAGAGCGCGACACGCGCGGGTTCATCTCGATGACAATCAGGCGGCCATCTTTCGGGTTGACCGAGAACTGCACGTTGGAGCCGCCAGTTTCGACGCCGATCTCACGCAGTACCGCCAGCGAGGCGTTACGCATGATCTGATACTCTTTGTCGGTCAGGGTCTGGGCAGGCGCTACCGTGATAGAGTCACCGGTGTGAATCCCCATCGCGTCGAAGTTTTCGATTGAGCAGACGATGATGCAGTTATCGTTCTTATCGCGCACCACTTCCATCTCATACTCTTTCCAGCCAATCAGCGACTCATCAATCAGCAGCTCATTGGTTGGTGAGAGATCGAGACCGCGTTCGCAAATCTCTTCAAACTCTTCGCGGTTATAGGCGATGCCGCCACCGGTGCCGCCCATGGTAAAGGAGGGACGGATGATGCAGGGGAAGCCGACATCTTCCGCCACCGCCAGCGCTTCTTCCATGGTGTGGGCAATGCCTGAGCGCGCCGTGTCCAGCCCGATGCTCTTCATCGCCACGTCGAAGCGACGGCGATCTTCCGCTTTGTCGATCGCGTCGGCGGTCGCGCCAATCATGGTGACGCCAAACTCTTCCAGTACGCCCTGACGCTCCAGCTCCAGCGCGCAGTTCAGCGCCGTCTGGCCGCCCATGGTTGGCAGCACCGCGTCCGGGCGCTCTTTTTCGATAATTTTGCGCACCACTTCCCAGTGGATTGGCTCGATATAGGTCGCATCGGCCATTTCCGGGTCGGTCATGATGGTGGCCGGGTTAGAGTTCACCAGGATAACGCGGTAGCCCTCTTCACGCAGCGCTTTACACGCCTGCGCACCGGAATAGTCAAATTCGCAGGCCTGGCCGATCACAATCGGACCGGCACCAAGAATCAGGATCGATTTTATGTCTGTACGTTTTGGCATGATTAGCTCCTGATTACTTCGCTTGCAGACGGAATGCGTCAATCAATTCAATAAAGTGGTCAAACAGCGGCGCAGCATCGCCCGGTCCGGGGCTGGCTTCCGGGTGTCCCTGGAAGCTGAAGGCTGGCTTGTCGGTGCGATGGATCCCCTGCACGGTCTTATCAAACAGTGAAATGTGGGTGACGCGCAGGTTAGCCGGCAGATCGGTTTCATCAACGGCAAAACCGTGGTTCTGCGCGGTGATCATCACCCGGTTGTTGTCGAGATCTTTCACCGGATGGTTACCGCCGTGGTGGCCCAGCTTCATCTTCACGGTTTTTGCGCCGCTGGCCAGTGCCAGCAGCTGATGACCGAGGCAGATACCGAACAGCGGAATATCGGTTTTCAGGAACGCCTGAATCGCGCTGATGGCGTAGTCACACGGCTCCGGGTCGCCCGGACCGTTGGAGAGGAAGATGCCATCCGGGTTAAGCTTCAGCACCTCTTCGGCCGGTGTCTGTGCCGGAACGACGGTCAGGCGGCAGCCACGATCGACCAGCATCCGCAGGATATTGCGCTTGGCACCGTAATCGTAAGCGACCACATGGTAAGGCAGCGCCTCCGCGGCGGCCTGCTCTGGCAGTCCCTTATCCAGCGTCCAGCTGCCCTGCTGCCAGCTGTAGCGCTCGGCGGTGCAGACCTCTTTCGCCAGATCCATCCCTTTCAGCCCAGGGAACGCCTGCGCTTTTTGCAGCGCCAGCGCGGCGTCCGGGTTATCGCCGGCGATAATGCAGCCATTCTGCGCCCCTTTCTCACGCAGCAGGCGCGTCAGCTTACGGGTATCAATATCGGCAATCGCGACAATGTTGTTGCGTTGCAGGTAAGCGGATAAGCCCTCTTCACTGCGGAAGTTACTGGCAATCAGCGGCAGGTCACGGATAACCAGGCCCTGCGCATGAATCTGACTGGATTCTTCGTCGGCGGCGTTGGCACCGACATTGCCGATATGGGGATAAGTGAGAGTGACGATTTGGCGGGAATAGGAAGGATCAGTGAGGATTTCTTGATAACCGGTCATTGAGGTGTTGAAAACGACTTCCCCCACTGCCGACCCTGTTGCCCCGATGGCCCGACCGTGGAATTGGGTTCCGTCTTCCAGAACCAAGAGCGCTGACTTAATCAAAACATCCTCCAGGGAATAAACAGTCACAATATCTGCATATTAATTCAAAATAGACGCCTGAATCAATGCAAAAACCGCCTGAATTGTCGATTTTTGGCAAATTGCGCGCATTCTAATGATCGACCTGGTACTTGTCTACCCTGAGCCGGATTTTTTTCACCATTATCTGCCTTCTGAGTGATAATAGGGGTATAAGCGGCAAAAAGAGAGGAAAACAGGGCCGAATAATCGTTTGCCAGACCTTTAAAAAGCGACAGAGCCATCGCCGGACAATTATTTTTGACCAGATGGTCAAAATTCGATGAATTCAGGAAACAAAAACAGAGAAAAGCATGACAAAAAGCAGTTTAGCCAACTAATTTCGTCAAAGTCTTATTTTAAGGATAAAATTAAGGGCAATGAAAACATTGCCCTTTCTCAATCAAGGTGTTACCGATTGAAATAACCACATCACGATGGTTTACAGCACTCACAACATCGACAGATCCAGCACGTCACGCATATCAAACAGGCCAGATTTCTTATCTTTCAACCAGAATGCCGCCTTAACCGCGCCATTTGCAAATGTCATGCGGCTGGAAGCCTTGTGGGTTATCTCAACCCGCTCGCCAATATCGGCAAACATCGCCGTATGCTCACCAACAATGTCGCCGGCACGAACGGTGGCAAAACCGATGGTCTGCGGCTGACGTTCACCGGTGTGCCCTTCACGGCTGTAGACCGCATGCTCATCCAGTTTCCACTGCATCGCCCCGGCAATCGCTTCGCCCATCGCCAGCGCGGTGCCTGAAGGGGCATCCACTTTGTGGCGATGGTGCGCTTCCACAATCTCAATATCGGCGTACTCACCCATCACCCTGGCGGCCTGCTCCAGCAGCTTCAGCACCAGGTTGACTCCGACGCTGAAGTTGGCGGCGAACACAATGGCAATATCCTCCGCGGCCGCGCGGATTGCCGCTTTGCCTGCTTCATCAAAACCGGTGGTGCCGATCACCATCGCCTTCCGGTGCTCACGGCAGATCGCCATATACTCCAGCGTGCCTTCCGGGCGGGTAAAGTCGATCAGCACATCAAAGTCATCGATCACCGCGCGCAGATCGTCAGCGATGAGGATGCCACTCTTACCGATACCGGCTAACTCACCGGCGTCACTGCCGATCAGCGATGAGCCCGGACGCGCCAGCGCGGCCCCCAGCGCGATCCCTTCCGCCTGCTGCGCTGCCTGAATCAGGTTGCGGCCCATACGGCCCGGCGCGCCCACAATGGCAATGCGGATATTGTTCATATTTATTCATTCCTAAGAGAAAACTATGCATCCAAAGCGTCATCAGGTTAACCACGAGTTAACAGTCACGCCACTATTAATCAGGGATAATAAGAATTTTATGCCAGCCGTCGGCGATTATCAGTAAAAGCAATTACCGCCGCTGAAAACGACGTTTGAGCCCGGCCTGAAAAACAAAAAAGGCCGAACAGAGTCGGCCTTTTCTTCTTCATGACGATAGATTACTGCACGTTGCGCACTTCGACGCGCAGCTCTTTCGGCACTTCAAACACGATATTCTCTTCACGGCCAATCAGCTCAATCGCTGCTTCACCGCCCAGCTCACGCAGCCGCTGGATCACCTGCTGCACCAGAATATCGGGGGCGGACGCACCGGCGGTGACGCCGATACAGGCCACGCCTTTCACCCACTCTTCCTGAATATCATCCGCCGAGTCGATCAGCTTCGCCAGCTTACCGGCGCGCTGTGCCAGCTCGGCCAGACGGTTAGAGTTAGAGGAGTTTTTCGACCCGACCACCAGCACCACATCCGCATCCTGTGCCAGCGTGCGGACCGCTTCCTGACGGTTGGTAGTGGCGTAGCAGATGTCATCTTTACGCGGCCCGATAATCGCTGGAAACCGCTGACGCAGGGCATCAATGATGTCGGAGGTGTCATCCACCGACAGCGTGGTCTGCGTCATAAAGCTCAGATTGTTTTCATCTTTAACCGTCAGCTTAAACACATCTTCCGGTGATTCAACCAGGTACATGCCGCCATTGGGGTTGTTGTACTGCCCCATGGTGCCTTCCACTTCCGGGTGACCGGCGTGACCAATCAGAATCGCTTCGACCCCTTTACGGCTGGCACGCGCCACTTCCATATGCACTTTAGTGACCAGCGGACAGGTGGCATCAAACAGCATGGTCAGGTTGCGCGATTTGGCTTCTGCCCGCACCGCCTGAGAGACGCCGTGCGCCGAGAAGATCAGGATGGCGTTATCCGGCACTTCACTGATCTGCTCAATAAAAATAGCGCCGCGCTCGCGCAGGCTGTTCACCACGTAACGGTTATGCACCACTTCGTGACGGACGTAGATCGGTGCGCCATACATCTCCAGCGCCCGTTCAACAATGCTGATCGCCCGATCAACGCCAGCGCAGAATCCGCGTGGATTAGCTAACAGGATTTGCATCATTCGCCTCCAGCGCCGGATCAATCTCCAGCACCTCTACGTCAAACTGAATGCGATGACCTGCCAGCGGATGGTTGAAATCAACGGTGATAGAGTCACCGGAGACCTCACGGATCACCCCTGGCATTTCACTGCCGCCCATGCCGCTGAACAGCATGATCGCACCCACTTCAGGTTCGCCTGCGTCGATAAAATCGCGCCGCGAGAAATACTGGATCAGATCCGGGCTGACGCCGCCAAAGGCCTCTTCCGGTGCCAGCGTAAACTGTCTGGTCTCGCCGGCTTTCAGTCCCAGCAGCGCCTGCTCCAGAGCCGCAGAGAGGCTGCCATCACCGAGACGGAACAGCGCAGGCTTGCCGTTTGCACGGGTCGATTCCGCCGTCGAGCCATCTTCCAGCTTCAGCGTAAAATGCACCAACACCGCGCTGTCGCGCTGTACGGACTCAGTCATTACTTACCCTTTCTGTTTAGCCTGTTTGCCGTTCGGGCTGAAGAAGCCCTCCAGCACCACCAGTGCGGCACCAATACAGATGCCGCAGTCAGCGATATTAAATGTAGCGAAGTGCCAGTTACCGACATAAAAATCGATAAAGTCGACCACAAAGCCATGATATGAGCGATCGAACAGGTTGCCGACCGCGCCGCCGATAATCAGGGCATACGCGATGTTGGCGATCTTCTGGCTGGCCCGGTTGCGATACATCATTACCAGCAGCGAGATCACAATCGCCAGCGCGATACCGGCAAAGAACCAGCGCTGCCAGCCACCTTTATCCGCCAGGAAACTGAACGCCGCGCCATAGTTATGGGCGTAGAACAGGTTCAGAAACGGGATCAGCGGCTGCGTTTCATGCAGCATCATGTTGTTCATCACCCACTGCTTACTGGCGAAGTCGACAACAATTACCACCAGCACCAGCCACAGCCAGCGCAATCCGGTTGAAAGAATAGGTTTACGCATCAGGCAAATTCACGCTGTTCGCCTTCACCGGCTACGTTAGTGTAACAACGACCACAGACCGCAGCGTGCTCCGGGTTCTGTCCGACATCGGTAGTGTAATGCCAGCAGCGCTGACATTTCTCGCCTTCCGCCTTGTGCAGCGCGATTTTCAGACCTTTCAGCAGCTCGCTCTGCTGCGCTTCGTCATTCGCCAGCGCGTAATCCGTCACCTGCGCGCCCGAGGTCAGCAGCACAAAGCGTAGCTCATTACCCAGCGCCTGGAGTTTAGCCGCCAGTTCAGGATCGGCGTAGAGCGTCACCGTGGCTTCCAGCGCGCCACCGATACGTTTATCCGCGCGCGCCTGCTCAATCACCTTGTTGACTTCGCCACGCACTTTCAGCAGCTCGGCCCAGTAGGCGTCATTCAGCGCTTCATCTTCAGCCAGGCCAAACAGTCCCTGATACCACTCTTCAGTAAAGACATACTGCGCGCGTTCACCTGGCAGGTAGCCCCAGATCTCATCCGCGGTAAAGGACATGATCGGCGCCATCCAGCGCACCAGCGCTTCAACGATATGCCACAGCGCGGTCTGGCAGCTGCGACGCGCCAGGCTATCCCCTTTGGCGGTGTACTGGCGATCCTTGATGATGTCGAGATAGAAGCTGCCCATCTCAATCGAGCAGAACTGCATCAGACGCTGGATCACTTCGTGGAAATCGTAGTTTTCATAGGAGGCGACAATATCCGCCTGCGCCGCCTGCGCACGGCCCACAGCCCAGCGATCCACCACCACCATCTCTTCCGGTTTCACCAGATCGGTGGCCGGATTGAAGCCGCTGAGGTTAGCCAGCAGGAAACGGGCGGTGTTACGGATACGGCGATAGGCATCGGCGGAACGCTTGAGGATCTCATCCGAGACCGCCATTTCGCCGGAGTAGTCGGTTGAAGCCACCCACAGGCGCAGAATATCGGCACCCAGCTTGTTCATCACATCCTGCGGCGACACGGTGTTGCCGATCGATTTCGACATTTTGCGGCCCTGACCATCGACGGTGAAACCGTGCGTCAGTACCTGACGATAAGGCGCTTTGCCCTTCATCGCCGTCGAGATCATCAGCGAGGACATAAACCAGCCGCGATGCTGATCGGAGCCTTCCAGGTAAAGGTCAGGCGCATGGCCGCCAAACTCCGGGCGCGCGTCTACGACAGAGTAGCTGGTTGAGCCGGAGTCGAACCAGACATCCAGCGTATCCGGCACTTTAACGTAGTGATCGGCGTCGTCGCCCATCAGCTCGCGCGGGTCGAGATCCCACCACGCCTGAATACCCTCCTGCTCCACGCGCTGCGCCACTTTTTCCATCAGCGCCAGCGTATCCGGGTGCAGCTCTTCGCTCTCTTTATGCACGAACAGCGCCATTGGCACGCCCCAGGTACGCTGACGTGAGATACACCAGTCGGGACGGTTTGCCACCATGGACTCAATACGCGCCTGGCCCCAGTCCGGGATCCACTGCACGCCTTTGATCTCCTGCAACGACTGGGCACGCAGACCTTTCTGATCCATGCTGATGAACCACTGCGGTGTGGCACGGAAGATGATCGGCGTTTTATGACGCCAGCAGTGCGGGTAGCTGTGCAGCAGTTTCTCAACGTGCAGCAGCGCGCCCTTCTCTTTCAGCAGCTCAACGATCATGTCGTTGGCTTTAAAGACGTTAACTCCATCCAGCGTCGGATAAGTGCCTGGCAGATAAGCACCATCCGGTCCCACCGGATTGGCGGTTTCGATGCCATATTTCTGGCCGATCACATAGTCATCCGGGCCGTGGCCAGGCGCGGTGTGCACCGCACCGGTACCCGCGTCCAGCGTGACGTGATCGCCCAGCACCACCAGCGACTCAATCGCCAGGAACGGATGCTGGAATTTTTGCAGCTCCAGCGCCGCGCCTTTGCATTCGCCCAGCACCTGCCATTCGCTGACACCGGCGCGCTTCATCACGCTTTCCACCAGCTCTTTCGCCAGGATCAGGGCACGGCCCTCGATCTGGATCAGCTGATACTCAAATTCAGGATGCAGGGAGATAGCGCGGTTAGCTGGCAGTGTCCACGGCGTGGTAGTCCAGATCACCAGTGAAATCGGGCCGTTCACCTGCGTCACGCCAAACGCCTGACGCACCGCGTCGGCATCAATGGCGTTGAACATCACATCAATTGACGGGGAGGTTTTGTCGTAATATTCGACTTCCGCTTCCGCCAGGGCAGAGCGGCAATCCAGGCACCAGTGCACCGGCTTCGCGCCTTTATGCAGGTGGCCGTTGCCGATGATTTTGCCCAGCGCACGAATGATGTTGGCTTCAGTGCCGAAGTCCATGGTCAGGTAAGGACGATCCCAGTCGCCCAGCACGCCCAGACGGATAAAGTCCGCCTTCTGGCCTTCAACCTGTTCAGCGGCGTATTTACGGCACGCTTCGCGGAACTCAGCGGGGGTGACTTTCTCACCTGGCTTGCCGATCATCTGCTCAACTTTGTGTTCGATAGGCAGACCGTGGCAATCCCAGCCCGGCACATACGGCGCGTCATAACCCGCCATGCCTTTCGACTTGACGATAATGTCTTTCAGAATCTTGTTAACTGAGTGACCAATATGAATGCTGCCGTTCGCATAGGGAGGGCCATCATGCAGGATAAAGGTTTTTTTCCCTTTTTTGGCTTCACGGATAACGCGGTACAGATTGTCGGCATACCAGCGTTGCAACATTCCCGGTTCGCGTTTGGCCAGATCGCCACGCATCGGGAATCCCGTTTCCGGCAAATTCAGGGTAGATTTATAGTCACTCATCAGATTCTCGATTCCGTTTTTCGCTCAGGGTAATTGCAGCCCGAAGAACTGCCGGGCCGTTACCACATCATTCGCAATTTGTTCTTTCAACGCCTCCAGTGAGGCAAAGCGCTGCTCGTTTCGTATTTTCTGTTTCAGCACCACATCAATGTGACGACCATAGAGATCCATATTGATGTCGAGCAGGTGAACTTCAAGCTGCTGGCGTAAACCTTTTACCGTCGGGCGGGTGCCGATATTGGCGACACCTGGTAGCGGCGTGGACGTCAGACCATGTACTTCCACCGCATAGACCCCTTTCACCGGCGAAACGCTGCGGCGTAGAGGAAGGTTGGCGGTCGGAAAACCCAGAGTACGGCCCAGCGCATCACCGTGCACCACGCGACCGGAAATAGTGAAAGGGTGACCTAACAGCGACTGCGCCAGCGCTAAATCATCGGCGGCCAGCGCCTGACGAACGGCGGTGCTGCTGATTCGCTTACCGCCGTCACAGAAGGTTTCCGTGCTGACGACCTCGAAGCCATACTCCGCACCGGCTTTCTCTAATAACAGGAAATCGCCCTGGCGACCAGCGCCGAAGCGGAAATCATCGCCCACCGCGAGATACTTCACATCCAGTTTTTCGACCAGCAACTCGCTGATAAAACGCTGCGCGGAGAGCGCCGCGAAGCGACAGTCGAACCGGACGCAGAGCACTTTATCGACACCCGCTTTTTCCAGGTAACGCAGTTTATCACGCAGTCGCGTCAGACGAGCCGGGGCTTTATCACCGGCAAACAGCTCCAGCGGTTGCGGCTCAAAAACCATCACCACTACCGGTAACTGGCGCTTACGCCCCTCTTCACACAGCCGGGCCATCAGCGCCTGATGCCCCCGGTGCACACCATCAAAATTACCAATGGTCAGAACGCAGCCGCGATGCTGCTCGTTAAGATTATGAATGCCGCGGATAAACTTCATGGCTGACCCAAACCGGTGGAAATCGGCGGATTATACCCTTGAAACTGGCTGAGGTTAACCCGTCAGCACGCCTTTCATGCTTAACAAGCCGCATTTACTGGTGCAGAGGCGTCGGTTGAGAATTTTGTCGCGAAATACTGTATTCAGGGAGGCGAAGCTGGTAGAATCTTGCGCCATCAAATACGTAACCGAGTGCTGCTCATAGAGCGACGCTTATTTGCACAAATCCATTGACAAAATCAGGTTAGAAGGGCATAGTCCTCGGCCTTTGATTTGTCTCTATAGAACACATTTGGGAGTTGGACCTTGGCTAATATCAAATCAGCTAAGAAACGCGCCGTAACATCTGAGAAACGCCGTAAGCATAACGCTAGCCGCCGCTCTATGATGCGTACCTTCGTTAAGAAAGTATACGCGGCGATCGCTTCAGGCGACAAAGCTGCTGCGCAGAACGCATTCAATGAAATGCAACCAATCGTGGATCGTCAGGCTGCTAAAGGTCTGATCCACAAAAACAAAGCTGCACGTTATAAAGCAAACCTGACTGCACAGATCAACAAACTGGCTTAATCGCCCGTTGTTCATCGCTTTGTTGAAAGAACCGGCGCTTACGCCGGTTTTTTTTCGTCTGCGATATGGCGGGGAAACAGACCGCTGAAATCGGCGTGGCAGATACGCTGAACCGCCGGATGCTGAATCATCCGTTCCGCAAAGATAATATGATACTCCTCTAACACCGCGTCGAGCCGGCCAATCTCAGCGATGGCATCCCGCTGCCAGAGATCCTGCCGGTCAAGGGCCGGGGCGACAAAGATCGCATGATGCTGCGCACCAAAGGCTTTCATTAACGCCGCGTCGTCAAACTCGCCGAGAATATTTACCTGCAAGCCCTGGCTGCTGATCCAGTTGAGGATTTTACGTCCCAGCATTGAGCGGCGCCCCGGGATCAGCAGCTGCCGTGTCTCCAGACAGGCTGGAAAAGGGAATTCCGGCAGCGGTTGGGTTGACCAGAAGCTGACCGGACACTCGCCCAGCTTGACGGAAAACAGCCCCTCCTGCTGAGTCGAATCGATGGAGCAGTCAGAGATAATCATATCCAGCTTGTGCTGGCTGAGCTGCTCCAGCAGCATTTCGTGAGTCGACTCAAAACAGCGCAGATGGATCTTCTCCTCCGCCACCACCGCCGTCTCCAGCACTTTGCTGACCAGCTGCTTAGAGAGCGCGTCTGCTACCCCCACATCCAGCAGCAGATTGGCCTCTTTGCGGTAGTTCACAATATCCAGCATCTCCTGGCCCAGCATAAACATCCGGTCGGCGTAGCGGAAAACCAGCTGCCCCAGTTCGGTCGGCACCACGCCCCGCCCCTGCCGCCGCAACAACTTGCCCTGCAAACGCTCCTCCAGCGCTTTAATCTGCCCGGTAATGGTCTGCGGCGTCAGATACAACGCCTCCGCCGCGCCCGCCACCGAGCCGCTTTTACAGACCTGCCAGAAGTAGTAGAGATGGTTGAAGTTGAGCTGATTCATCGAAAAAAAGGAGGCTTTCGCCTCCTCTCCATTAACGCAGTTTAATCCGCAACAGGGTGTAGCCGATAACGGCTGACAGCAGAGAACCGGTCAGAATCCCCAGTTTGGAGAAGGTCACCAGCTGTTCATGGGCGGCGTCAAAGGCCAGCGAACTGATAAATATCGACATGGTGAAGCCGATACCACACAGCACGCCAATCGCCATAATATCTCGCAGGGTGGTGCCATGCGGCAGCACAGCCAGCCGCAGCTTGACCGCCAGCCAGCAGAACAGCGTGATCCCGACGGGCTTACCAATTAACAGGCCGAGGATGATGCCGGTAGGTTCAGGCGAAAGGATGTCACCCAGGGTGATGCCCGCGAGCGAGATACCGGCGTTAGCGAATGCGAACAGCGGCAGAATCAGCCAGTTCACCCACGGCATTAAACCGTGCGCCAGATGTTCAGCGGGCGAGTGCCCCTCTTTCTTTTCCAGCGGCACAAAGAAACCGACAATCACACCCGCCAGGGTGGCATGTACGCCCGACTTCAGCACCGCGGTCCACAGCACAATCCCGACCAGCATATAGATGGCGATATTCCGCACATTGCAGCGGTTCAGAATCGCCAGTACCACAATCGCCCCGGCGGCGACGCAGAGCGACAGCACCGACAGATCGCTGGTGTAAAACAGCGCGATAATAACGATCGCGCCGAGGTCATCGATAATCGCCAGCGCCATCAGAAATACTTTCAGCGCGGTCGGCACGCGGCTGCCGAGCAGGGCCAGCACCCCCAGCGCAAAGGCAATATCGGTGGCGGTGGGGATCGCCCAGCCGTTACGCGCAATCTCATTGTCGTGGTTAAAAAACAGGAAGATCAGGGCCGGTATCGCCATGCCGCCCAGCGCAGCGATAACCGGGAAGATGGCGCGATCGCGACTGGCCAGCTCGCCGACCATCAGTTCACGCTTCACTTCCAGGCCGATTAACAGGAAAAACAGCGCCATCAGTGCATCATTGATCCACAGCAGCAGGTTTTTACTGATATCCAGCGCACCAAAGCGGATCTGTACCGGTTCATTCAGCAACGCCTGATAGCCCTGGGCAGTGGCGGCGTTGTTAGCGAGGATCATGGCAGCGACCGCCGCCAGGATTAATACGACGCCATTGCTGGCGTCACTCTCAATAAAGCTTTTAAGCAGGTTTTTGAGTTTGCGCGGCTTGTTCAACGTTCTTCTTCCTAAACAGAGACAGAATGTTAAACAGTGTAACCGCGGATATACTTCGTTAAAAGTAGCTTATTCCGCGCTATCTGTTCGGTTTAACCGAGCATTAATGAAAAAGGTGAGCAGGAAATGGCGGCCTGGCATCCGGCTGAAAAGCCCAGGCCCGCAGCAGGGAGGCCAAAAAAAACGGAGCACGCGGCTCCGTTTTTCATCAGCTGACTTAGCGGGTCAGATCGTCAAAGAACTTTTTTACACCGTCAAAGAAGCTCTTGGAACGCGGGCTGTTATGCTCACCGCTCGGACCGCCAAAGCTCTCTTCCAGCTCACGCAGCAGCGCTTTCTGTTTCTCATTGAGGCTGACAGGCGTCTCCACCACCACACGGCAGAGTAAATCACCCACCGCGCCGCCGCGCACCGATTTCACACCGCGTCCACGCATACGGAACAGCTTGCCGGTCTGCGTCTCAGACGGCACTTTCAGCTTCACGCGACCATCCAGCGTCGGCACTTCAATCTCACCGCCCAGCGCCGCCATTGCAAAGTTGATCGGCACTTCACAGTAGAGGTTGTTCTCTTCACGCTCGAAGATCGGGTGTTTCTTCACCGACACCTGAACATAGAGATCGCCCGCCGGTGCGCCCTGCTCGCCCGCTTCACCTTCACCGCTCAGACGAATACGATCGCCGGTATCGACCCCTGCCGGGATTTTTACTGACAGCGTTTTCGACTTCTCAACCCGGCCATGACCATGACAGGCGTTGCACGGATCTTTAATCACCGAGCCGCGACCATGACAGGTCGGACAGGGTTGCTGCACGGTGAAGAAGCCCTGGCGCATCTGCACCTGACCGGCACCGTGACAGGTAGAACAGGTTTGTGGCTGGGTGCCCGCTTTCGCGCCGCTGCCGTGGCAGACGTCACACTCTTCCAGCGTCGGAATGCGGATCTCTTTGGTCACGCCGCGTACCGCTTCTTCCAGCGACAGCTCCATGTTGTAGCGTAAATCGGCGCCACGGGAGGCGCGCTGACGGCGTCCACCACCAAAGATGTCACCGAATACGTCGCCAAAGATATCGCTGAAGTCTGCACCGCCGCCACCAAAGCCGCCGCCGCCGAATCCACCACCGCCCATGCCGCCCTGTTCAAAGGCTGCATGACCATATTGATCGTAGGCCGCACGCTTCTGCGCATCGGTCAGAATTTCGTAGGCTTCCTTGGCCTCTTTGAATTTGGCTTCGGCCTCTTTATCCCCGGGGTTACGGTCTGGGTGAAATTTCATTGCCAGGCGTTTATAAGCCTTTTTGATTTCACGCTCGTCCGCGGATTTGGCGACGCCTAAAATCTCGTAGTAATCACTCTTCGCCATATTTATTTAGCCCTTAACATGATCGCACGGGCGTGGAGAGATCTCCTACGCCCGTGCTGGTTTCAACGGCTGTCAGGCCAGCCGTCGCGCCCGGTCAGGGGCAATTATTTCTTGTTGTCTTTCACTTCTTCGAATTCAGCGTCGACAACGTCGTCATCTTTCTTCGCTGACGCATCACCGGCATCCGCTGCACCCGCCTGAGACTGCTGTGCCGCTTCCATCAGCTTGCCGGAGACTTCCATCAGCGCCTGCATTTTGGCGTCGATTTCCGCTTTATCTTCGCCTTTCAGCGCAGTTTCCAGCGCGGCCAGTGCGGCTTCGATTGGCGCTTTGTCATCAGCGGAGAGTTTGTCACCCGCTTCTTCCAGCTGCTTGCGCGTGCTGTGGGCAATCTGATCGCCCTGGTTGCGCGTCTGTACCAGCTCTTCGAACTTGCGGTCAGACTCTGCGTTCGCTTCCGCGTCGCGCACCATTTTTTCGATCTCTTCATCGTTCAGACCAGAAGAGGCTTTGATGGTGATTTTCTGCTCTTTACCGCTGTTCTTATCTTTCGCTGACACGTGCAGGATACCATCCGCATCGATGTCGAAGGTGACTTCGATCTGCGGCATACCGCGCGGCGCAGCCTGGATACCGTCGAGGTTGAACTGGCCCAGTGATTTGTTATCCCCTGCGCGTTTACGCTCACCCTGCAACACGTGAATGGTCACGGCTGACTGGTTATCTTCCGCAGTCGAGAAGACCTGGCTGTGCTTGGTTGGGATGGTGGTGTTCTTGCTGATCAGCGAAGTCATCACGCCACCCATGGTTTCGATACCCAGTGACAGCGGAGTCACGTCCAGCAGCAGCACGTCTTTCACGTCGCCACCCAGTACGCCCCCCTGAACCGCCGCACCCACTGCTACCGCTTCGTCCGGGTTCACATCTTTACGTGGCTCTTTACCAAAGAACTCGGTCACTTTGGCCTGAACCAGTGGCATACGAGTCTGACCACCCACCAGGATAACGTCGTTAATGTCTGATACCGACAGACCCGCATCCTGTAACGCCACTTTCAGTGGTGCGATTGAACGGGCAACCAGATCTTCAACCAGTGACTCCAGTTTCGCACGGGTCACTTTGATGTTCAGGTGCTTAGGACCGGTCGCGTCTGCCGTGATGTATGGCAGGTTAACGTCGGTCTGCTGCGCAGAAGAGAGTTCGATTTTCGCTTTCTCTGCCGCTTCTTTCAGACGCTGCATCGCCAGCGGATCGTTGTGCAGATCGATGCCCTGGTCTTTCTTGAATTCAGCAACCAGATAGTTAATCAGGCGGCTATCGAAGTCTTCACCACCCAGGTGGGTGTCACCGTTGGTCGCCAGTACTTCAAAGGTTTTTTCGCCGTCAACTTCGTCGATCTCAATGATTGAGATGTCGAAAGTACCGCCACCCAGGTCATAAACCGCGATGGTGCGGTTGCCCTGGCCTTTGTCCAGACCATAAGCCAGCGCCGCAGCGGTCGGTTCGTTGATGATACGCTTCACTTCCAGACCGGCGATGCGGCCTGCATCTTTGGTCGCCTGACGCTGTGCATCGTTAAAGTAAGCAGGTACGGTAATTACCGCTTCAGTCACCGGCTCACCAAGATAATCTTCGGCGGTCTTTTTCATTTTTTTCAGCACTTCAGCAGAGATCTGCGGAGGCGCCATTTTCTGACCTTTCACTTCCAGCCAGGCGTCGCCATTGTCAGCGCTGGTGATTTTGTATGGCATGATTTTAATATCACGCTGCACTTCTTCATCCTGGAAGCGGCGACCGATCAGACGCTTAATCGCAAACAGGGTGTTCTGCGGGTTGGTCACTGCCTGACGTTTAGCCGGTTGACCGACCAGCGTTTCGCCATCCTGCGTGTAAGCAATAATTGAAGGCGTGGTGCGATCGCCCTCGGCATTTTCCAGCACACGTGCTTTAGTGCCATCCATGATCGCAACACAAGAGTTGGTTGTACCCAGGTCAATACCAATAATCTTACCCATCTAAACATCTCCCACTTAAATTCGTTACCAGTTTGGGTTGTGAACCTTTTATGTGGGCGAGTTGTTTGCATTCAACCTGCCAGCACACGCTTTTTTTTCAACGTTCACAACGCTCGATGAGAAGTAAATGGGGACCGCTTCGATGCGCATCAAGGGTTAAATTAAAAAAAATTTTTCCACATTGGCCCGGTCGGGATCAAAGACCGGCAGCATGACGCTGAATATGATGCGGCGCTCTCTTTGCCTCCCGGATTGAAACGGGGGCCTTTTTCTCATTAACGACGACTTTTACCGCCGAGGAACTATGGCAAATTCTACGCTGGCTAACCCCGCCCCATTGGGATTAATGGGGTTTGGCATGACAACTATTTTGCTGAATCTGTACAACACAGGCTTATTCGCGATGGACGTGACCATTTTAGCGATGGGCATTTTTTATGGCGGCATCGCGCAGCTGCTGGCTGGCCTGCTTGAGTTCAAAAAGGGGAATACCTTCGGGCTGACCGCCTTTACCTCGTACGGCATGTTCTGGCTGAGCTTTGTGGCGATCCTGCTGCTGCCGGAAACGGGTCTGGCGAAGGCCAGCGACCCGCGCTTTCTCGGTGCCTGGCTGGCCCTGTGGGGAATTTTCACGCTGTTCATGTTTGTCGGGACGCTGAAGGGCGCACGGATGTTGCAGTTTGTCTTTGCCTCACTGACGCTGCTGTTTGCGCTGCTGGCGGTGGCACACCTTTGCGCTCTGCCGACGCTGGTGCCAGTCGCCGGCTGGGTGGGCATAATCTGCGGTGCCAGCGCCTGTTATCTGGCGATGGGTGAAGTGCTGAACGAAACCTTTGGTCGCACCATTCTGCCGATTGGCGCAAAAGCGATCTGATCTGAGTCAAACGCGGAGCCCGCCTCCGCGTTCTATCCCTGCGCCTGTTTCACTTCTTTACGCTCTTCAGGGGCATGGCTGATGTCACGTCGCAGCCAGATCCCCGTCACCAGCCCGACCAGCGCCAGCGCCATCACATACCAGCAGGGAGCCATCTTTGAGATCGGCATCAGCAGGGAGACAAAGACAGGCGTCAGCCCACCGAAGATCGCATAGGAAAGATTGTAGGAAAAAGAGAGCCCGGTGAAACGCACTTCGGCAGGAAAGGCGCGCACCATCACGAACGGCACCGTGCCCACAACGCCGACGCTGAGACCGGCCAGCCCATAGAGCAGAAACAGCTGCTGCGGATAGAGGGCGGTCAGATGATAAAACTGCCAGCTACAGAGCGCCAGCAGCAGGCTACCGACACACAGCGTCCGGCTGGCACCAAAGCGATCGGCGGCCAGCCCGGCAACGATGCAGCCCAGGCAGAGCATGACGGTCGCGATGCTGTTGGCCTGCAACGTCAGCGCTGGCGCAAAGCCTTGCTGCTTTTGCAGCCAGACCGGCGACATCAGGATCACCACCACAATGCAGGCCGAGAGCAGCCAGGTCAGCAGCATGGAGATCACCACCGACTTTTTATGATCGGCCAGCACGGTTTTCAGCGGCAGCGTCTGCGCCAGCGCCTTTCGCTGTTGCATCTCAACAAACACCGGCGTTTCATGCAGCCAGCGACGCAGAACCATCGCGCCAAGCCCAAACAGGCCACCGAGGAAAAAGGGAATACGCCAGCCGCCATCATGAATCGCCTGCTGCGACATCGAGCTATTGATCAGCGTCGCCACCAGCGAACCCAGCAGAATGCCGACGGTCAACCCGGCCGTCAGCGTGCCGCAGGCGATGCCAATCCGTTTATAGGGCACATGCTCAGCGACAAACACCCAGGCGCCTGGCACTTCACCGCCAATCGCCGCCCCCTGCAACATGCGCAGCAGCAACATCAGCAGCGGCGCGGCAAGGCCAATCGTCTGCCAGGTGGGCAGCGCGCCCATCATTAAGGTCGGCAGCGCCATCAGCAGAATACTCAGGCTGAACATCTTCTTGCGCCCCAGCTTATCGCCAAAGTGCGCCATGATAATGCCGCCCAGCGGACGGGCCAGATAGCCTGCGGCAAAAATGGCGAAGGTCTGCAACTGACGCAGCCATTCCGGGATGTCAGCGGGGAAAAAGAGTTCGCCGATTACCGCGGCAAAAAAGACAAAGATGATGAAGTCGTAGAATTCCAGCGCGCCGCCCAGCGCGGCCAGCGCCAGGGTTTTGTAATCCTTACCGGTCAGACGCTGCGTAGGAGTCAGGTTCATAATAGTCCAGAGGCAAAAGAGACAAAGTTGTAAAGCTGGGCTTACTATACCGTCAATCTTTTGCCACACCAGCAAGGCTGTAGCTTATGCCTGAAATGGGGAATATTCAGTTATTTATCTCACGTATCGCGCTTTTAGGCCGAAATGCTGCTACCACCGCCGGATGCGTTTCGACGTATGGCCCTTCCAGCAGCTGTAAACAATAAGGTACAGAGGCGAAGATGCCGTGGACTATCACTTTGCCCTGCTCATCTTTCAGCCCTTCCAGCGTCTCTTTAATCGACTTCGGCTGACCCGGCAGATTGAGGATCAGCGACTGTTTGCGGATCACCCCCACCTGGCGCGATAGAATCGCTGTCGGCACAAATTGCAGGCTGATCTGGCGCATCTGCTCACCAAACCCTGGCATCTCGCGGTCGGCGACCGCTAAGGTCGCATCGGGCGTAACGTCGCGTCGCGCCGGACCGGTGCCGCCGGTGGTTAACACCAGATGGCAAAAGCGTTCATCGACCAGTTCACAAATCGCCTGCTCGATCATCGGCTGTTCGTCGGGCACCAGCCGGGACTCAATTTCAAACGGACTGCTGATGGCGCTGCTGAGCCAGCTCTCCAGCGCGGGAATACCCTGATCCTGATAGATGCCGTTCGCGGCGCGGTCAGATACCGAGATCAGGCCAATGCGTAATGTGTTCATGATGAGCTTCGCTGTGGTTTACCGCGGTGCGGTAGCGTCAAAAGGGGAATAGCAGAAAGGATAATATAAAGTGAAAGTGTGGCAAAAGGGAAAACCGTGACGGCCTGCGCCGCCACGGTAAGCGATTACAGCAGTTCTGCCAGCATCTTCTCAAGTTTGCCCTGATCGACGGCAAAATTGCGGATACCTTCCGCCAGCTTGGCCACCGCCATCGGATCCTGGTTGTGCTGCCACAGGAACTCAGACTCGGTCATACGGGCCGGACGCGCTTTCACTTCACCGCTGTAGCTCAGTTTACGCTCCAGGCTGCCTTCGCTCTCTGCCAGCTCTTTCAGCAGCGCAGGCGAAATGGTCAGGCGGTCGCAGCCCGCCAGCTCGATGATTTCGCCGGTGTTACGGAAGCTGGCGCCCATCACCACGGTTTCATAGCCGTGCTGCTTGTAGTAGTTGTAGATTTCAGAGACAGAAATCACGCCCGGATCTTCATGCGCGGCATACTCTTTTTTGTCGGTATTGGCTTTGTACCAGTCGAGGATACGGCCAACAAACGGCGAAATCAGATAGACGCCCGCTTCGGCACAGGCACGCGCCTGCGCAAAGGAGAACAGCAGCGTCAGGTTACAGTTGATACCCTCTTTTTCCAGCTGCTCCGCCGCACGGATGCCCTGCCAGGTTGAAGCCAGTTTGATCAGGATGCGGTCGTTGCTGATACCGGCGTCGTTGTAGAGTTTGATCAGGCTACGGGCTTTAGCGATGCTGCCTTCGGTGTCATAAGAGAGACGGGCATCCACTTCAGTCGAGATACGACCTGGGATCAGCTTAAGAATTTCCAGACCAATGTTCACAGCCAGCTTGTCAGAAACCAGCTGTAACTGCTCTTCTTTGTTGCTGCTCTGCTCACGCGCCCAGCCGATCGCTTCATCGATCAGTTTGCGGTATTCAGGGATTTGTGCGGCGTTGAGGATCAGAGAAGGGTTGGTGGTGGCATCCTGCGGCTGATAGAGCTTCATGGCCGCAATATCACCGGTGTCAGCGACCACGGTAGTGAGCTGACGCAGGGAGGTAAGTTTGTCCGTCATGTTCTTTTCTCTTAGTTAACTGTCAGGGTGAAAAAAGGCTGTTGCGATAATATCACGCGCCAACGGTGGCGCAAGGTCAGGGAATGCCGTTTACCATAGCGGCAACAAATCGGTGTGATTCGTCATTCTTTGCGGCTTTTTTGTTACACTGCCAGGCCAGATAAGCAGCCAACGCCCTGTAAAACCAGGTATTAACCGAGGAAGCAACTATGTTGATGGTGATCTCGCCCGCCAAGACGCTGGATTATGAAAGCCCGCTGGCGACAACCCGTTTCACTCAGCCTGCGCTGTTAGAAAAATCACAACAGCTGATTGAGATTGCGCGTGAACTGTCGCCCGCCAGCCTCGCCTCGTTAATGAGCATCAGTGACAAACTGGCGCACCTGAATGCTGAGCGGTTTAACAGCTGGCAGCCTGACTTTTCACCGCACAACTCCCGTCAGGCGATCCTGGCGTTTAAAGGCGATGTCTACACCGGTTTGCAGGCAGAGACCTTCAGCGAGGGCGATTTTGATTTTGCTCAGCAGCATCTGCGCATGCTCTCCGGGCTGTATGGCGTGCTGCGCCCGCTCGATTTGATGCAGCCCTACCGGCTGGAGATGGGCATTCGTCTGGCGAACCCAGCGGGCAACGATCTCTACAGCTTCTGGGGCGATGTGATCACCGACACCCTGAATGCGGCGCTGGCGCAACAGGGCGATGAGGTGCTGATTAACCTCGCCTCAGATGAATATTTCAAAGCGGTCAGGCCGAAGAAATTACAGGCGCGGCTGATTAAGCCGGTGTTTCTTGATGAGAAGAACGGCAGCTACAAAGTGATTAGCTTCTATGCCAAAAAGGCGCGTGGGTTGATGAGTCGCTACATCATTCAGCAGCAGCTGACAGAGCCGGAGCAGCTGAAAGCGTTTGATTGCGATGGCTATCGCTTTGACGCCGCCAGCAGCAGCGAGAATGAACTGGTCTACAGGCGCGCAGCGCAGTAAGCGCCACGCGCACTGAACCGGCTTCCCGCCGTCGGGAAGCCAGTACCCCACTACTTCAGCAGAAACGCCCGCAGCTGAGCGAAGTCAGCCGGCATCAGGTGCGACAGCAGCGGCAGGTCAGCGCGCTCCGCTAACTCTGGTGGCAGCGTCAGCGTCTGCTTCAGGATCGCTTCCACGCTTTCGCGGAATTTCGCCGGATGCGCGGTGCCGAGGAACAGACCATACTCCCCCTCCTGCAACTGATCGCGCAGCAGACGCCAGGCGATCGCCGCATGTGGCTCAGAAATATAACCAATCTCCGCCAGCTCACGCATCGCCGCGCGCGTGGTTTCATCAGAAACCGCCCCATAGGCGAGATCGGTTAAGCGCCAGGTTTTACGGCGGAACAGCTCTTCCACCCGCGGCCAGTTGTTAGGCTGGCTCACATCCATCGCGTTCGACAGCGTAGAGACGGTGAGATTTGGCTGCCACTCGCCGTTGCCGAGAAAGCGCGGCACCGTGTCGTTGGCGTTGGTGGCGGCGATAAAGCGTTTGATCGGCAGGCCGAGGGATTTCGCCAGCAGACCGGCGGTTAAATCACCGAAGTTCCCGCTGGGAACCGACACCACCAGCTGATTGCGTTTTTCCTGTGGCAGCTGCGCCACCGCTTCAAAGTAGTAACAGATCTGCGCCAGCAGACGGCTGATATTGATGGAGTTGGCCGAGTTCAGGCCGATGGTGCGCTTCAGCTCCTCATCATCAAACGCCTGCTTCACCAGCGACTGACAGGCATCAAAATCGCCGTCGATCGCGATGGTTTCGATGTTGCCGCCCAGGGTACAGAAGAGTTTCTCCTGCAACGGGCTGATTTTGCCCTGCGGGTAGAGGATCACCACGCGCACGTTCTTCATGCCGTAGAAAGCGTGGGCCACAGCCGCACCGGTATCGCCCGAGGTGGCGGTCAGGATGGTGATCTGCTCATCGGAACCGGAGACGTAAGAGAGCATCTGCGCCATAAAACGGCCGCCGAAATCTTTGAACGCCAGCGTCGGGCCGTGGAACAGCTCCAGACAGGCCACATCTTCGCTGACGGCTTTCACCGGAGCCGGAAAAGCAAACGCGGCTTTCACCCGCTCATGCAGCTGCTGGGCCGGGATCTCGTCGCCAATGTAAGCCGAGAGAATTTTGCTGCTGCGGCTGACAAAATCCATCTCCAGCATCGCGTCGATGTCGGTCAGTTCAAACTCCGGCAGTTCCAGCGGAAAGAAGAGACCCTGCTGCGACCCCAGACCCTGTTTCACCGCCTGGGCGAAGCTGACCTGCTCGTTGTGATCCTTAAGATTATAGAGTTTCATGCGTTATCCCAGTTGTCGTGCGCCAGCCGTGTCGAGACGGCAGATATGGACGAAGCCTTCATCATTTTGCAGATAGTGCTGGCTCAGCCAGTCAGCCATCCGCTGTGCCGTTTCCATCTGGTTGCAAACGGCGAAAAGTGTCGGACCGGAGCCAGAGATACCACAGGCCAGTGCGCCGGTATCTTTAGCCGCCTGCCGCGCCTCCGCGAAGCCTGGCAGCAGCCGGGTGCGGTAGGGTTCGGCAATCACATCCTGCATCAGTTTAGCGGCCAGCAGCGGCTGACGGGTATGACAGGCGTGAACAAAGCCGGCCAGCAGGCGGCCATGCTTGATGCAATCCTCTTTGCGGTACTGCGCCGGTAAAATGGCGCGGGCTTCCGCGGTCGAGACTTTGATGCCCGGATAGGCCATCACCCACAGCCAGTCGTCAAAGCCCGGCACCGCCTGACTGATAATGTCGTTCTCCTCCAGCATCAGCTGAATCCCGCCGAGGAAGCAGGGAGCCACGTTATCATAATGCACGCTGCCGGAGATCCGCCCTTCCAGCTCGCCCATCAGCGTCAGTAAGGCGCTGTCGCTGAGCGGCTTGCCGCAGAACTCGTTCATCGCCATTAAACCAGCCACCACCGAGCAGGCGCTGGAACCGAGGCCGGAGCCGATCGGCATGTTCTTCTCCAGCGTCATCGCCACCGGGATCTCTTTACCAACCGCTTCGCAGAACCGCTGCCAGCACTGATAGACGATGTTGTCCTGCGGATTAGCGGGCAGCTTACTGACGAAACGTCCGGCGTTGGTCAGTGAAAAACGATCGGCCGCTTCCACCGAGACGCAGTCACCCAGCAATGAACCATCCACCGGCGACACCGCCGCGCCCAGCACATCGAAGCCGACGCTGACGTTACCAATTGAGGCCGGTGCGTAAATTTTTACCATTATTAAACTCCCAACTTCCATGACAGCGTGCGCAGCAGGTCGGCAAACACACCGGCCGCCGTCACATCATTTCCTGCACCGTATCCGCGCAGCACCAGCGGAATCGGCTGATAGTAGCGGCTGTAAAACGCCAGCGCGTTCTCGCCGTTTTTCACTTTATAGAGCGGATCGTTGCTGTCTACGGCGTCGATCTTCACTTTGCAGAGACCGCCCTCTTCAATCACGCCGACGTAGCGCAACACTTTATCTTCATCACGCGCCTGCGCCACCCGGGCGGCAAAGGCGTTATCCAGCTCCGGCAGACGTTGCATAAACTGCTCTACATCCTGGATGCCGGTCAGGCTGGCGGGCAGCAGCGGCTCAATCTCAATATCACTCAGCTCCAGCTGATAACCCGCTTCACGCGCCAGAATCAGCAGCTTACGCGCCACATCGGTGCCGGCGAGGTCGTCACGCGGATCGGGCTCGGTAAAGCCCATTTCGCGTGCCATCTTCGTCGCCTGTGACAGCGACATCCCTTCATCCAGCTTGCCGAAGATAAACGACAGCGATCCCGACAGGATGCCGGAGAAGCGCAGCAGTTCATCCCCTGCGCTCATCAGGTTTTGCAGGTTTTCGATCACCGGCAGTCCGGCGCCGACGTTGGTATCATAAAGGAATTTGCGCCGCGATTTAGCGGCGGCGGCCCGCATCTGCTGATAGTAATTCCAGGGGGATGTGTTGGCCTTTTTATTCGGCGTCACCACGTGGAAGCCTTCGCTGAGGAAATCCGCATACTGGTCGGCCACCGCCTGGCTCGAAGTACAATCGACAATCACCGGATTCAGCAGATGATACTCTTTCACCAGTCGGGTCAGCCGTCCCAGGTTAAACGGCTCTTTGGCTTCGCTGAGTTCAGACTGCCAGTTGCTGAGATCGATGCCGTGCACATGGGTTAACAGCGCCCGTGAGTTGGCGATACCACAGACCCGCAGATCAATATGCTTCTTCTTAAGCCACGCCTGCTGACGGTGTAACTGATCCAGCAGCGCGCCGCCGACGCCGCCGACGCCGACCACAAACACTTCAATCACCTGATCGGTGGCGAACAGCATCTGATGCACCACGCGCACGCCGGTGATCACCTCGTCGTTGTTCACCACCACCGAGATCGAACGCTCAGAGGAGCCCTGGGCAATCGCCACAATATTGATATTGGCGCGCGCCAGCGCCGAGAAGAATTTGGCTGAGATGCCGCGCAGCGTGCGCATGCCATCGCCCACCACCGAGATCACCGCGAGGTTTTCAATGATGTCCAGCGGGTCGAGCAGGCCATCTTTCAGCTCCAGATAGAACTCCTCTTCCAGCACCTGACGCGCCCGCGCCAGCTCGCTCTGCGGCACGCAGAAGCTGATGCTGTATTCAGAAGAGGACTGGGTGATCAGCACCACAGAGATGCCGGTGCGTGACATCGCCGCAAAGACTCTGGCCGCCATCCCCACCATCCCTTTCATGCCGGGACCGGAGACGTTGACCATCGCCATATTATTCAGGTTGGTGATGCCTTTCACCGGGCTCTCATCCGGCTCACTTTCGGCCCCAATCAGGGTGCCGGGTGCCTGCGGATTGGCGGTGTTTTTGATCAGGCACGGGATCTGGAACTGGGCAATGGGCGCGATGGTGCGGGGATGCAGCACTTTCGCGCCAAAATAGGAGAGTTCCATCGCCTCCTGATAGGACATTGACTTCAGCAGACGCGCATCCGGTACCTGGCGCGGGTCACAGGTATAGACGCCATCGACGTCGGTCCAGATTTCACAGCAGTCGGCGCGCAGACAGGCGGCCAGCACCGCCGCCGAGTAGTCGGAGCCATTACGTCCCAGCACCACCAGCTCACCGCGTTCGTTACCGGCGGTGAAGCCGGCCATCAGGATCATATTCTGCGGCGGGATCTGACTGGCTTCAATGCGGCGGGTTGATTCAGCAATATCCACGGTCGATTCGAGGTAGTGGCCCACCGCCAGCAATTTTTCCACCGGGTCGATCACGCTTACCTCATGGCCGCGCGCCTGCAACAGCGCTTCCATGATCGCAATGGAGAGTTTCTCACCGCGGCAGATAATCGCCGCGTTGACGCTGTCCGGGCACTGTCCCAGCAGGCTGATGCCGTGCAGCACCTGTTTCAGCTGGGCAAACTCCAGCGCCACGCGGGTGGTCAGCCGGTCATACTCAAAGCCTGGCTGCGCTTCCGCCAGTCCGTGCAGCAGTTCGCTGAAGATGCGTTCGGCGTCGCTGATATTCGGCAAAGCATCCTGACCACTGATGGTTTTTTCGATCATCGCCACCAGATGGTTAGTGATCTTTGCTGGCGCAGAGAGCACGGTTGCAACCTGTCCTTGTTGCGCATTACTTTCCAGAATATCGGCGACGCGAAGAAACCGTTCCGCATTCGCCACCGAGGTCCCGCCGAATTTCAGCACTCGCATAATATCAACTCTCCTGAATTTAAGCCGAAAAAAAAGCCCGCACTGTTTAGGTGCGGGCTTATTTCTGTTTTTCCTGTATGCGTCAGCCCGCACCGTTACCTGTGGTAATGGTGGTGGTAATAATTGTGGTGTTCAGGCTGATTTTACGCATTGAGATTTATTTTCTGTCTGTTTTTGTCTGTCCGTCTGGCTCTCAGAAGTAAAGCAAAGCGCACATTAAGTCAACCCGATTTGTCCGGTGGACAGATTTTCACCACTGCGCACAGCCACCGGGGAACAGGCAAAAGGGTGTTCGATCGTTTGCGATGCGGAAACTCTCTGCGATCTGTTGCTGGAAAATCAGATTTTTGCCGAGGATTTATCTGCGAGTTTTTTTTCAATATCGTGCAGCAGACGATGCAGCATCGCACTGTCGCGCTGCTCCAGCAGACCGACCCGCTGATCGATCCAGTCTGCCAGCTTCTCATCATCACTGACTTCAAGCTGCGCCAGCAGCTGGTGGAAACGCTGACGCAGCGCCTGCAACTGTTGCCCATCGGCAGCAGAGGCGACCGGCGCCTCAACCTGATTCAGCGCCGACAGCTGATAGCAGTAAACCATCACCGCCTGACCGAGATTCAGCGAAGGATAGTCATTCGCCATCGGAATGCCGGTCAGCAGGTCGACCTGCTCCAGCTCCTCATTGGTCAATCCGCTATCCTCGCGGCCAAACACCAGCGCCATGCTGTTGACCCACTGACGCTTCTCCCGCAGCTGTGTTTCAACCTGCTGCGGCGTGGCGTAGTAGCGAAACTTCGCCCGGCTGCGCGCGGTGGTCGCCACGGAAAAGTCGATGTCCGCCAGCGCCTCAGCCAGAGTGTCAAAGGTCTGGAGGTTATCGAGGATCTCACCCGCGCCATGCGCCACCCGGCGCGCAGCCGGATCGCGCCAGGCGTCGCTGGCGACGATCCGCAGCTGGCTGAACCCCATGGTTTTCATGGCGCGGGCCGCCGCGCCGATATTTTCTGGCCGTGCTGGCGAGACAAGAATCAGGGGAAAAAGCATATTTAGTCCATTGAGCTATTTATATAACGCCATATTAA
Organism: Pantoea sp. C2G6; assembly: GCF_051336815.1. NCBI lineage: Bacteria > Pseudomonadati > Pseudomonadota > Gammaproteobacteria > Enterobacterales > Erwiniaceae > Pantoea > Pantoea sp. C2G6. The sequence continues at coordinate 34,885 of NZ_JBGMNJ010000007.1, read as the reverse complement.
CACGCCTGTTAATGATTCATTGGCAACATGGCAATAAGAAAACAGCATGTTATTGATGTTAAAACCCGTGAAAAGCGGTAGCCGGAATCTTTTTATCACCGAAGCGAGCCTTATTAAAGAAAATATTATAAAACCATTTATTTTCAATAAGATAAAATGTAATTTCGTGCTGATTTTACTTTGCCCGATCGCGGCAGAATTTGTAACTAAAATGATGCTTTTTGTGAGCTAAGCAGGCAATCTGCGAGAAGTTTTTCACAAAAGTGTTAACGTGCTACAATTGCACTTGATGTAAGTCAACGAAGCGTTGTTTTTATGCTTATCGGTTGTAGTTGGTGCTGTTAGGTTGCTGTTAATGCAGTTAGGATATGCGCCATAATCATTCTCGCCTGGGGCATGCAATTTTCATCCTGACTGGCTGAGCTAAACCTGTTGTTGACACTGATAGTTCGCTTATCAAAATATGATTTTGTACAACGGTTCAGCGCGGTCCGCCGCTCTCGATGATGGAGAATGCCACACCGCTGTACGCCCTGTTTTCAATTTGTTGGCAAATTTTAGGTAGCTAAACATGCAGACCCCGCACATTCTTATCGTTGAAGATGAACTGGTCACGCGAAATACCCTCAAAAGCATTTTTGAGGCGGAAGGTTATGTGGTGTATGAGGCGACTGATGGTGCTGAAATGCATCAGGTGCTGACTGACAACGACGTTAACCTGGTCATCATGGACATCAACCTGCCAGGTAAAAATGGCCTGTTGCTGGCCCGTGAACTGCGCGAGCAGGCCAATGTCGCACTGATGTTCCTGACCGGCCGTGACAACGAAGTCGATAAAATTCTTGGTCTGGAAATTGGCGCTGACGACTACATCACCAAACCTTTTAATCCGCGTGAGCTGACCATTCGTGCCCGCAACCTGCTGTCGCGCACCATGAATCTGGCGATGCCAGGTGAAGAGCGTCGTCAGGTTGAGAGCTACAAGTTCAACGGCTGGGAGCTGGATATTAACAGCCGCTCGCTGATCAACCCGAACGGTGAGCACTATAAACTGCCCCGCAGTGAGTTCCGCGCCATGCTGCACTTCTGCGAAAATCCGGGCAAGATCCAGACCCGCGCCGATCTGCTGAAAAAGATGACCGGCCGTGACCTGAAACCGCACGACCGTACCGTCGACGTGACCATCCGCCGCATTCGTAAACATTTCGAATCCACGCCGGACACGCCAGAGATCATCGCCACCATCCATGGTGAAGGCTATCGCTTCTGCGGCGACCTACAGGACTGACCTGGCAGCAGAGACTTCCGGCCAGTAAAAAAAAACGCCCCGAGGGGCGTTTTTTTATGGTTAATGCCACGGCATAATCGGCACCGCGCTCAGCGCGTTTTTCGGCGAGCCGTCGACCACCTTATCGGAGTAGGTCAGATAGACCAGGGCGTTGCGCTTTTGGTCGAAGAAGCGTACAACCTGGAGCTTCTTGAAGATCAACGACGTGCGCTGGCGGAAAACCACTTCGCCCTGCGCTTTGCCCTGCGCAATTTTCTCGCTCAGCTCGACCGGACCAATCTGCTGACAGGAAATGGCCGCATCAGAGGTATCTTCTGCCAGGCCCAGCCCACCTTTAATACCACCGGTTTTTGCCCGGCTGATATAACAGGTTACATTTTTAACGTCGGGGTCGTCGAACGCCTCAACCACAATCTTGTGGTCGGGTCCGAATATCTTGAACACCGTATCCACCGAGCCTATCTGCTCCGCAAGCAGCGGTGTGGAGAAGGTCAGTGTGGTCAGCGCGGCGATCATAAGGCGGGATATTGTCATGGAGTTACCATTGCAAATTGAATAGATGAGAATGTAATGTACTGTTAATCGATATAATGACCAAACCAAAAACGGGATTAAACCCGCCCAGATTTAGCACAATCTTCCCAGGAAAGCTGCCCACGTATTTTGAGCAATCAGTGCTAATATCCTTCGAATGCGTTTAGCTGCGCCACCAGAGTATGAGGATGTTTTATGGACCAAGCCGGTATCATTCGCGATTTGCTTGTCTGGCTGGAGAGCCATCTGGATCAACCGCTTTCACTGGACCACGTTGCCCTGAAAGCGGGTTACTCCAAGTGGCATCTGCAAAGGATGTTTAAGGACGTAACCGGACATGCGATCGGCGCCTATATTCGTGCGCGGCGTCTGTCGAAAGCCGCAGTGGCGCTGCGCCTGACCAGCCGCCCGATTCTGGATATTGCCCTGCAATATCGTTTTGATTCACAGCAGACGTTTACCCGCGCGTTTAAAAAGCAGTTTGCTCAGACGCCAGCCTGGTATCGTCGCGCCTCCGACTGGAACTCCTTCGGCATTCGTCCGCCGATTCGCCTTGACGATGAGACGCAACCGGAACCCGCTTTCGTCACGTTACCGGAAACGGTACTGGTCGGTCAGACTCAGAACTACACCTGTATTCTGGAGCAGATTTCCAGTTATCGCGACGAAATGCGCATCCATTTCTGGAAACAGTTTCTGCTGGAGACCGACACGGTGCCACCGGTGCTCTACGGTCTGCATCAGGTGCGCGCCAGCCAGGATAAAGATGATGAGCAGGAGATCCTCTACACCACCGCCGTCCCGGCGGACAGCGCGATGAACCTGCACTCCGGCCAGCGTGTGATTCTGGAGGCGGGCGACTATGTGCAGTTCACCTACACCGGGCCGCGCGTCAATCTCCAGGAGTTTATTCTGCTGCTCTATGGCACCTGTATGCCAACGCTGGGCCTCACCCGCCGTCAGGGACAGGATATTGAACGTTTCTACACCCATGGTGGCAAAAAGCGCAGCGAGCCACCGACCGATATTCGTTGCGAATATCTGATCCCGATTCGCCGCCAGACCCCAGCCTGATCGCTCCGGCTGCCGTCATCACGACGGCAGCCGCCTCTCTGTCAGCGTTGCAGCTCGTCGAGCGCTGGCGCATCCAGATGGGAAATATCACCCGCCGTTTCCACCACCCAGCCTTCAGCCAGCCAGGCGCTCTGCTGATGATCGACCCGCGAGATCGAGCAGTTACGCAGGCGCAGACGACGTTCCGCATAGGCGGGCAGACCGAGAATGGTACTGACCAGCGACCCCAGCGCCATGCCGTGGCTGACCAGCAGCGGACGGCTGCCGGCGGGTAATGCGAGGCAGGCGTTCAGCGCCTGGTGCATCCGGGCAGCCATTTCGCTCATCGACTCGCCTTCGGGAATGCGTCCTCCCTCCGTGCCGTTGACCAGGGTGGCGCGCCACTGCTCCTCCTCGGCGGTTAAGCCATCGAGCGGACGCTTCTCCAGCACCCCCATATTCAGCTCACGCAGCCGGGGATCGAGCGTCACCGTGCAGCCGCAGGCATCCGCGATAATTTCCGCGGTGCGGCGCGTACGCCCCAGATCGCTGGCGATAATGTGCGTAATGCCGAGATGTTTCACGCGCTCACCCACCTGGCGGGCTTGCTGCTCACCTTTTTCCGTCAGCGGACTGTCGGACTGACCCTGAATGCGGCGTTCCGCATTCCATACCGTTTCACCGTGACGAACAAGATAGACCTGTAGCATGCTTAGTTTCCGTTATACTGCGACAAAAATCGCCTTAGAGCCCGTCCCATCAGGCGTTATGGTTGCAGGCAGTCTGGAGAGCAACAGCGCGGAACAACCGGCGCGTACCGCGAGTACGCGAGGAGTGTGAGCACTGCCAGGTCCAGACCAGCCCGTAAAATCACCTGATGGGCCAGGCCCTTAATCATCTGAAGGTTCAATCAATTATGTACCATGTTGTCGCAGCCACCACCAACCCAGCGAAGATTCACGCGATTGCTCAGGCTTTCAACGACGTTTTCGGCGAAGGATCCTGCCATATCGAAGGGGTCGAGGTCGATAGCGGCGTGGCCGCTCAGCCCTTAACCCATCTGGAAACGCGAACTGGCGCACGTCAGCGGGTGATGAATGCCCGACAGGTCCGGCCTGAAGCGGCCTTCTGGGTGGCGATTGAGGCGGGCATTGAAGATGACAGCGCCTTTGCCTGGATGGTCATTGAGAATCAGAAACAGCGCGGCGAGTCGCGTTCAGCCAGTTTCACCCTGCCGCCGGTGGTGCTGGCGGGCCTGCGTGAAGGGCGTGAACTGGGGGAAGAGATGGCGCGCTTAACCGGCATCGAAAATATCAAACAGCAGGGCGGCGCGATCGGGGCGTTCACCCACGGCCTGCTCAGCCGCTCCAGCGTCTATCATCAGGCACTGATTCTGGCGCTCTGTCCCTTTGTTCATCCGCTTTATCAGCAGTAATCAGGATCGTTTCAGTTGCCCTTCCAGCCAGCGTTTCAGCTCGGGTGGCGCCTCTTTCAGGCTATTCGAGCCGCGGGTAATGGTGGCGATGCCGACGCCGAGCTCATTTTTCAGCTCGCGCTGGCTCATCTCGCCATTCATTAACTCTTCAATAATACGCAGACGGGTACCAAAGGCTTCACGCTCATCTGCCGTCATCATCAGCTGCATCAGCGGCAGCGCGTGGCCGTCGGCGAAAGCCTGCTGCATCAACGCGATAAAGCGTTGCCAGCTATCTTCTGTCGGATGCGCACCGGCAGCGGGGGAATCAGAATGGGTCATGAAGGGGCTTCCGTACTCGCTAAAGAGTACGGAAGCTTAGCACAGCTAGTAATGGCGATTCCACTCAGCATCTGACAGGATCTTGTCAGGCTGGCCCATGAAGTGACGATAGTAGGCGTCATACGCCAGCACATTCTTCACGTAACCGCGCGTCTCTGAGAAGGGAATGGTCTCGATAAACGCCACCGCGTCGAGATTACCCGCACTGATTTTCTGCCAGCTGCGTACCCGTCCCGGTCCGGCGTTATAGGCCGCCGACGCGAAGATCCGGTTCTGGCCGAACTGCTGATAGACATACTCCAGATACTGGGTGCCGATCTGAATATTGGTTTCAGGGTCCAGCAGCTGACTGCTGTTGCTGTAGCCAGGGATGCTGTACATCTGCACGGTGTGAGCCGCGGTGGCGGGCATGATCTGCATCAGGCCGCTGGCCCCAACCGGCGAACGCGCTTTCGGGTTCCAGGCGCTCTCCTGCCGCGAAATCGCCATCGCATAGCTCGGCGGGATCTGCTTCACCGCGGTGTTACGCTGATAGACGCTCTGCCACGCCAGCGGGAAACGCTCTTTCAGGCTGTCCCACATCTTCGCGGTGATGGTCGCCTGCACGCTGAGATCCCACCAGTCCTGCTCGTTGGCGTAGCGCGCCAGCATCTGCTGCTGCGTGTGCGTGCGGCTGGCGATCAGATTGCTCCACTCACTGCGCGCCAGATTATCCAGCCCCCAGTACATCAGCTCACGCACCCTGGCCAGCTCCGGTCCCTGCACCGTGGCGCTATCGGGCTTCGGCGCCTCATCCACCTGAAGCAGATAGTCCACCCCGAGCCGCTGGGCCGCCACCATCGGATAGAAACCTCGCTGCTGCATCAGCTTATTCAGGATCTCTTCCGCCTCCTCTTTACGCCCCTTCTCAAACAGCAGGTCAGCCTGCCAGTATTGCCACTCATCTTTCTCTTTGGCTTCCAGCGGCAGACGAGCGATCCAGGTGTTCAGGCCACGGCGGTCATGCTCGGTCAGCGCCAGTCGTACCCGACGCTCCACCAGCGCGGTGGACTCGCTGTTCATCACCACCGCATCGCGCCAGCGCGCCTGCTCCGAGGTGAGATCGCTGCCCATCATGCGCCACACCACAATCTCTTTCAGCGCCTGCTCATCTTCCGGGCCCATTTTCTGCGCCCGCACCAGAATCGGGATCAGACTGCGGGCGTTCTCCATATCCTGCCGCGCCACGCGCGTAAAGGCATAGAGGGTCGCCTGACGGGTAAAATCGGTCGGCCCGACGGCGCTGGCAAAGGTGCTGACCGTCAGCGGATCCTGTTGCAGCGTCTGGATCGCGTCAGCCATGGTCTGGTAATCGGTGGGCAGCGTCTTCGCCAGGTAGCTCACCAGGCTGTCGTTACCCGCTTTCATCGCCAGCCGGATACGCTCCAGGGTGGTGATCGGCGACAGCTGGCCTGACGCCTGCCACACCGAGAAGAGTTTATCGCAGTCATTGGGCAGCGCCGTGCCGCGCAGCCAGATCTGTTTTGCGCCATCAAAGGCGGCCTGCTGCTGGCCGGTGGCCCACTTCGCGTAGTACCAGTTACAGCGCGCCTGCACCGGTTTAGGTTCGGTCGGGCTGAAGTTGAGCACGCCCTGCCAGTCCTGGCGGTAGGCCAGCACATTGATAAAGCGGGTGCTGAGCGACCGCGCCGGCGGCAGGGTCGGATACTGGCGAATAAAGTTCTGTACCGCCAGCGAGGTCTCCTGATCGAGATCCTGCGCCAGCAGCCGGTATTGCAGATAAGGATAGAGCGGATAATCCTGTAGCGTCGGCAACAGCTGCTCCACCGTCGCCATCTGGTTACTGTCCCACGCCTGTTTAATTTGTTGATAACGTTGCCGTTGTTGATCCAGCGAATCGGCCCATGCGCTGCTGGCCATGCCGGCCAGACAGATCCCTATCATCCAGTTACGCCACTTCACCACGTAAATCTCCTCTGTTGCTGGGCGCCGGCGGGTTGCCAGACTGTCTTCATGCTAACCAGGCCATCGGACTCTTGCCATGTTCTTCACAAAATTTACGCACAGCGTCCTTAAACGCACCGTCATCGTTCAGTGTGTGCGCCGCGATTGTGCAAATTATCATCACAAAATCTTATTACTCAACTGTTTAACCCATTGAATCAGCCCGTTAAAAATCTGGCATACCCTTTGCTCTGTTGAATGCCATCTTGTATACCAGCTGGAATTCATCCTATGACTTCAACCTTTGGCCTGACGCTGCACGCATGGCAGCAGCGTTACCAGCAGGCACCGCAACAGATCACCACGCTGCTGGCCGCGCACCTGGCGGCCCTTGACCCGCAGGATAACGCCTGGCTCTATCTGGCGACACCAGAGCAGCTGGCGGCACAGATTGAACCGCTGCTGGCGCACTATCAGCGCGATCCCGACTCGCTGCCGCTGTTTGGGGTGCCGTTCGCCGTCAAAGATAATATTGATGTAGCGGGCTGGCCCACCAGCGCCGCCTGCCCCGCTTTTACCTATACCGCCAGCGAAGACGCGGTGGCGGTGGCCCGGCTGAAAGCGGCGGGTGCGGTGGTGATCGGCAAAACCAACCTCGATCAGTTCGCCACCGGCCTGGTGGGCACCCGCTCGCCCTTTGGTGCGGTGAGTAACACCTTTGATGCCGATTACGTCAGCGGCGGCTCCAGCTCCGGCTCTGCGTCGGTGCTGGCGCGCGGTCTGGTCGCCTTTTCACTCGGCACCGATACCGCGGGATCGGGTCGCGTCCCAGCGGGTTTCAACAATATTGTCGGCCTGAAACCGACCAAAGGCTGGTTCTCCGCGCGGGGCGTGGTCCCGGCCTGCCGTCTCAACGACACTATTTCGGTGTTTGCGCTGACGGTGGAAGATGCCTTTAGCGTCGCCAGCGTCATGGGCGGCTATGACGCCGGTGATCCCTATTCGCGGATAAATCCGCGTACCGCCCCGGCCAGCCTGCCCGCCCACCCCCATTTTGCCATTCCGGCCAACCCTGAGTTTTTTGATGATGCCGCCGCGGAAGCGGCCTGGGATCGGGCACTGGAAGCGCTGCTGGCCGCTGGCGTCACGCTGCAACCGATCGACTTCACCCCGTTCCGGCAGCTGGCCGAACAGCTCTATTACGGTGCCTGGGTCGCCGAGCGCACGGCGGCGGTGGGTGCGATGCTCGATCGTCCGGCGGAGATGGACCCGGTGGTCCACGGCATTATCGCCAGCGGCCTGCAATACAGCGCGGTCGACGCTTATAAAGCGGAATACCTGCGCGCCACGCTGACCCGTCAGATCCAGCAGACGCTGGCGCAGTTTGACGCACTGGTGGTGCCGACCTCGCCCACCATCCATACCCTGGCGGAGATGAAACAGGAGCCGGTGCACTACAACTCGCAGTTCGGCACCTACACCAACTTTACCAATCTCGCCGATCTCGCCGCGCTGGCGCTGCCCGGCCCGTTCCGCAATGACGATCTGCCGGCCGGCATCACGCTGATCGCCCCCGCCTGGCACGATCGCGCACTGGCGGAATTTGGCGTGCGCTGGCAGCAGCAGCTGGCCCTGCCGCTGGGCGTGACCGGCCAGCCCTCTCCGGCGCAGCGAGCCGCCCTCCCCGTCTCGCCCGACCACGTCCGGCTGGCGGTGGTGGGCGCGCACCTGACCGGCATGCCGCTCAACTTTCAGCTCACCGAGCGTCAGGCGGTGTGGGTGGAAGAGACGCAGACCGCGCCGCACTACCGCCTGTTCGCCCTGCTGGAAGGGGCGATTAAAAAGCCCGGCCTGATGCGTGACGCGCATGGCGCGGCGATCGCCGTGGAGCTGTGGGACATCCCGCTGGCGCGTTTTGGCGAGTTTGTGGCGGAAATTCCCGCCCCGCTGGGGATTGGCAGCCTGACGCTGGCTGACGGCCGGGTGGTGAAAGGCTTTATCTGCGAAGGCGCGGCGCTGCATAACGCGCTGGAGATTACTGAGACGGGCGGCTGGCGCAACTGGCTGGCATCACAGGGGAGTCACTGATCATGTTCACCACCGTACTGATTGCTAACCGCGGCGAAATAGCCTGCCGCGCCATACGTACCCTGAAACGCCTCGGCGTGAAGAGCGTCGCGGTCTACTCTGACGCCGACCGCAATGCGCAGCATGTGAAACAGGCTGATGTGGCGATTGCGCTGGGCGGCGACAAAGCCAGCGACAGCTATCTGCGCATCGACAAAATTCTGGCGGCGGCGCAGCAGAGCGGCGCTGAGGCGATCTGGCCCGGCTACGGCTTCCTGTCAGAGAGCCTGCCGTTCGCCGAAGCCTGTGAGCAGGCGGGGATCGCTTTTGTGGGTCCCACCGCGCAGCAGATTGGTGAGTTCGGCCTCAAGCACCGCGCCCGCGAGCTGGCGGCCAGTGCCGGTGTGCCAATGACGCCCGGCACCCCGCTGCTCGCCTCGCTGGAGGAGGCGCTGCGGGCGGCTGAAGAGATTGGCTATCCGGTGATGCTGAAAAGTACCGCGGGCGGCGGCGGCATTGGCCTGACGCGCTGCGCCGATGCCGACGCGCTCACCCACGCCTGGGAGAGCGTACGACGGCTGGGCCAGCAGTTCTTCAGCGACGCCGGGGTGTTTCTGGAGCGCTGCATCGATCGCGCCCGCCATGTTGAAGTGCAGATTTTTGGTGACGGTCACGGCACGGTGGTGGCGCTGGGCGAACGCGACTGCTCCTTACAGCGCCGCAACCAGAAGGTGGTGGAGGAGACGCCCGCCCCCGGCCTGTCACCGGCCATCCGTGAAGCGCTGCTGGCGTCAGCGGTGCGTCTTGGCCAGCTGGTCAATTACCGCAGTGCCGGTACGGTGGAGTATATCTATGACGAGACCCAGCAGGCGTTTTACTTCCTTGAAGTCAACACCCGGTTACAGGTGGAGCACCCGGTCACGGAGTGCGTCACCGGACTCGATCTGGTGGAGTGCATGTTGCAGGTCGCCGCTGGTGACCCCGTTGACTGGGCGCGGTTGCAGCAGCCACCGCAGGGCGCGGCCATCGAGGTGCGCCTCTACGCCGAAGATCCGCTGAAAAACTTCCAGCCCAGCCCCGGCGTGCTGACCGGCGTCACCTTTCCTGAGGGGGTGCGCATCGACAGCGGGGTGGAAACCGGCAGCGAGGTCTCCAGCTTCTACGATCCGATGATAGCGAAACTGATTGTGCACGCGGAGAGCCGGGAGGCGGCGCTGACCCGACTCCGGCAGGCGCTGGATGCCACGCAGCTGCATGGCATCGCCACCAATCTCGACTACCTGCGCCAGATTGTGGCGACCGATACCTTTCGCAGCGGCAACGTCTGGACCCGCTATCTCGACAGTTTCACCCCCAGCGCGCCGGTGGTGGAGGTGCTGCAACCCGGCACCTTCAGTACGGTGCAGGACTATCCTGGCCGGCTCGGCTACTGGGATATTGGCGTGCCGCCCTCCGGCCCGATGGATGATTTCGCCTTCCGGCTGGCTAACCGTCTGGTCGGCAACCACGAATCGGCGGCAGGCCTGGAGTTTACCCTGCAAGGCCCGACGCTGCGTTTCCACTGTGCGGCGGTTCTGGCGCTGACCGGCGCGGACTGCGGCGCGACGCTAGATGGCGAGCCTGTCAGCCCGTGGCGCCCCCTGGCGGTGAAAGCGGGACAGACCCTGACGCTGGGCCGGGCGCAGCAGGGCTGCCGCAGCTATCTGGCGGTACGCAACGGTTTCGACGTGCCGGAGTACCTGGGCAGCCGCAGTACCTTTTCGCTGGGTCAGTTCGGCGGCCACGCCGGACGCACGCTGCGCGTCGCCGATATGCTCGCCATCTCACAGCCTGAGCGGGCGGCCTGCACTACGCCCGCCCCGATCAGCGCCCCGCAGCCGCTCGATCCGGCGCTGATCCCCCACTACAGCAACCAATGGCGTATCGGGGTGCTCTACGGCCCGCATGGCGCGCCGGACTTTTTCACCCAAGCCGCTATCGACGAATTTTTCGCCAGCGACTGGCAGGTGCACTACAACTCCAACCGTCTCGGTGTACGGCTGGTGGGGCCGAAACCGGCCTGGACCCGCGCCAACGGCGGCGAGGCGGGTCTGCATCCCTCCAACGTTCATGACTGTGAATATGCCATCGGCGCGATCAACTTTACCGGCGACTTTCCGGTGATCCTGACGCATGACGGCCCCAGCCTCGGCGGTTTTGTCTGCCCTGTCACCATCGCCAAAGCGGAGCTGTGGAAAGTGGGCCAGCTGAAACCTGGCGACACCCTCCGTTTTCATCCGATCGGTGCTGACGAGGCGCTGGCGCGGGAAAAGGCGCAGATGCAGACCCTCGCCACCCTGCGCCCGGCGCATCCGCCAGCCTTTGCCGTGCCCTCTCTGGCCGAAACCGCCCACGGCTCCGCGACGCTGCTGGCCGCCCTCGACGCCACGCACAGCACGCCAAAAGTGCTCTACCGCCAGGCGGGCGACAAATATGTGCTGATTGAATATGGCGACAACGTCCTGGATCTGGCGCTGCGCCTGCGGGTGCATCTGCTGATGAACGCGCTGACGGCGCGGGCGGAGCCGGGCGTGGAGGAGCTGTCACCCGGCGTGCGTTCGCTCCAGGTGCGCTACGACAGCCGCATCATCAGCCAGGCGGATCTGATGTCACTGCTGCTGGCGCTGGAGACGACGCTGGGGGATGTCAGCACGCTGAAGGTGCCGTCACGCGTGGTCTGGATGCCGATGGCGTTTGAGGACAGCGCCACGCTTGGCGCGGTCAGCCGCTATCAGGAGACGGTCTGCGCCAGCGCGCCCTGGCTGCCCAACAACGTGGACTTTATCCAGCGGATTAACGGCTTAGCCAGCCGGGAGCAGGTGCGCGACACCCTGTTCAGCGCCAGCTATCTGGTGCTGGGACTGGGCGATGTCTACCTCGGCGCGCCCTGCGCGGTGCCGGTCGATCCGCGCCATCGCCTGCTGAGCTCCAAATACAGTCCGGCGCGCACCTTCACCGCGGAAGGCACGGTTGGCATCGGCGGCATGTATATGTGCATCTACGGCATGGACTCCCCCGGCGGCTATCAGCTGGTGGGCCGCACGCTGCCCATCTGGAATACCTTCCTGAAAAACCCGCAGTTCGCCGCCGGCGAGCCGTGGCTGCTGCGCTTCTTCGATCAGGTGCGCTTCTATCCGGTGAGTGAAAGCGAGCTGACGCAACTGCGGGAGGATTTCCGCGAAGGCCGGGCCAGCCTGCGGATTGAAGAGACGCTGTTTGATTTTGCCGCCCACCAGCAGTTCCTGCGGGAGAACGCCGATGAGATCGCGACGTTCCGTCAGCGTCAGGCCGCCGCGTTTGAGCAGGAGGTGCAGCGCTGGGCTGAACAGGAGGAGCCCGCCCCGCTCACTCAGGCGCCGGTCCATTCAGCAGACGAGGATGAGGGCGCGCTGGCGGTGCAGGCGGACCTCAACGGCAACATCTGGAAAGTGCTGGTGCAGCCCGGCGACGACGTCAGCGCCGGGCAGACGCTGATTATCGTCGAGGCGATGAAGATGGAGCTGGCGATTGTCGCCCCGCAGGCCGGTCGGGTGACGCGCATCGCCTGTCAGGCGGGCCGCCCGGTCAGCCCCGGCGATAACCTGCTGTGGCTGGCATAAGGAGCGACGATGACGATGCAATCTCACCCCCCTAAAGCGCGCCCGGAAGCGCTGGCTGAACGGGTCTATCAGACGCTGAAGGCGGACATTTTCGACTTTCGTCTGATGCCGGGCGACCGCTTCAGCGAAAGCGAAATCGCCGGGCGCATGGCGGTCAGCCGCACCCCGGTGCGTCAGGCGCTGTTCCGGCTGGAGCGCGAAGGCTTTGTCGAAGTCTGGTTCCGCAGCGGCTGGCAGATCAGAAATTTCGATTTTGCCTGGTTCGAATCGCTGTATGACCTGCGCACCGTGCTGGAGTGCGAGGCGGTGAAACGCCTCTGCGCCCTGCCCGCGCCGCAGTGTGCCGCGCTGTTAACCGAACTGAACCAGTTCTGGTGTGAGTCGGAGGCGCTGACCGAGGGACGGGTGGTGTCACAGCACGACGAGGCATTTCACATGACGCTGGTGGCGGCGGCAGGCAACCCGGAGATGGCCCGCATTCACGCCGAGCTGACCGAGAAGATCCGTATTATCCGCCGGCTCGACTTTACTCGCGACGATCGCATCGCGGCGACCTATCAGGAACACGCACAGATTTTACAGGCGATTTTTCAGCAGCAGAGCATGGAGGCGCAAACCATCCTGACCGATCACATCGCCGTCAGCAGAGCGGAAGTCAGGAAAATCACGTTACACAGATTACAGCAGGCCCGGCTCCAGCCCATTGAATCACACACCAATCATTTAGGGGTTTAAAACGATGAAAAGACGTTCGTTGATCAAGGCTTTCGCCCTCTCCGCTTCCGTTATCAGCATGGGCTTCGCCTGGAGTGCCCAGGCGGCTGACACCATCAAAGTAGGGATCATGCATTCGCTCTCCGGCACCATGGCGATCTCTGAAACGCCGCTGAAAGATGTGGCGCTGATGACCATTGATGAGATCAACGCCAAAGGCGGGGTGCTGGGGAAAAAGCTGGAGCCGGTGGTGGTCGATCCCGCCTCTAACTGGCCGCTGTTTGCGGAGAAAGCGCGGCAGCTGCTGACCCAGGATAAAGCGGCGGTGGTGTTTGGCTGCTGGACCTCGGTGTCGCGCAAATCGGTGCTGCCGGTGTTTGAGGAGCTGAACGGCCTGCTGTTCTATCCAGTGCAGTATGAAGGGGAAGAGATGTCGCCGAACGTCTTCTACACCGGCGCGGCGCCTAACCAGCAGGCGATCCCGGCGGTGGAGTACCTGATGAGTGAGGATGGCGGCAGCGCGAAACGCTTCTTCCTGCTCGGCACCGACTATGTCTATCCGCGCACCACCAACAAGATCCTGCGCGCCTTCCTGCACAGTAAAGGAGTGCAGGATAAAGATATTGAAGAGGTCTATACGCCGTTTGGCTACAGCGACTACCAGACCATTGTCTCCAACATCAAAAAGTTTGCGGCGGGCGGCAAAACCGCGGTGGTCTCGACCATCAACGGCGACTCCAACGTACCGTTCTACAAAGAGCTGGCTAACCAGGGCATCAAGGCCACTGACATTCCGGTGGTTGCCTTCTCGGTGGGCGAAGAGGAGCTGCGCGGCATCGATACCAAACCGCTGGTGGGTCAGTTAGCCGCCTGGAACTATTTCGAGTCGATCGATAATCCGACCAACGCGAAATTCGTTGCCGATTATCGCGCCTGGGCCAAAGCACACAACCTGCCGAATGCCGCCACTGTGGTCACCAACGACCCGATGGAGGCGACCTATGTCGGCATCCATATGTGGGCGCAGGCAGTGGAAAAAGCGGGCAGTACCGACGTGGATAAAGTGCGGGCGGCGATGGCCGGTCAGACCTTTAAAGCGCCGGACGGCTTTACCCTGACCATGGACCAGACCAACCACCATCTGCACAAGCCGGTGATGATTGGCGAAGTAGAGGAGAACGGCCAGTTTAACGTGGTGTGGCAGACCGATCAGCCGGTGCGCGCGCAGCCGTGGAGCCCCTACATTGCGGGCAACGACAAGAAGCCCGACCACCCGGTGAAAAGCGCGCAGTAAGCGCGTGATGCGCCGGTCTGCGACCTGGCAGACCGGCGTGCGGGGCGCGACGGTGCCGCCTGCCCGAACGCCCGCTTCATCCATTTAACGAGGTCCTCTCTATGAACCTTTGCCGCCTCCTTTTCAGCCTGCTGCTGTGGCTGCCGCTGTTTGCCAGTGCCGGACCGGCGGCAGACTTCGCCACCGCCAGTCGCAGCCAGCAGGCGACGCTGCTGCAACAGTGGGCCGCCGCGCCCGACCCTCATCGCCTGCCGCTGCTGGAAGCGCTGCACGCCGAAAGCGTGGTCATCGACCAGAACAGACAGCCGTTCAGCCAGCAGGGTAATCGCCTGCTGCCGCTGGACGCGGCGGCAAACCCCACGGGCAGCGTTAAAAAGCTGTTTATGAACAACCGGCTGCGGGTGCTGGTGAACGGCGCGCTGGCGGCGCAGCAGCTGGTGAGTGACGACGCCGGGCTGCGGCTGCGCGCGGCGCAACAGCTGCAAAACGACGGTGCCGCCGATCAGCTGCCACTGATTGAACAGCGGCTGGCGGCCGAAAAGGATAGCCGGGTGCATGCCGCATTAGCGCTGGCGCTGGCCAATCTGCAACTGGCGGATGGCGAGCCGATGGTGCGCCTGCGTGCGGTGCAGCTGCTGGGCGACTCCAGCGATCCCAATACCCAGGCCAGCCTGCAACGCCTGACGCAACCGGCGAATGAGCCGGACGCCACGGTGCGGGCCGCCGCCGCGCAGAGCCTGCAACAGATCCAGAAGCGGCTGATGTGGGGCGATCTGCTGGGGCAGGCGTTCAGTGGTCTGTCGCTGGGATCGATTCTGCTGCTGGCCGCGCTCGGCCTGGCGATCACCTATGGTCTGCTGGGGGTGATCAATATGGCGCACGGTGAAATGCTGATGCTTGGTGCCTATGCCACCTGGTGGGTGCAGAGTCTGTTTCAGCAGTTTGCACCGCACTATTTAGCCTGGTATCCGCTGCTGGCGCTGCCGGTCGCCTTTCTGGTGACGGCCGCCATCGGCATGGCGCTGGAGCGCACGGTGATCCGCCATCTCTATGGTCGTCCGCTGGAGACGCTGCTCGCCACCTGGGGGATCAGCCTGATGCTGATTCAGGCGGTGCGGATGCTGTTTGGCGCGCAAAACCTGGAGGTGGCGAATCCATCGTGGCTTTCCGGTGGCTTGCAGCTGCTGCCCAATCTGGTGCTGCCGTGGAACCGCATCGCGGTGATCCTGTTTGTGGTGTTTGTGCTGGCGCTCACCTGGCTGCTGCTGAACCGTACCCGCCTCGGCATGAACGTGCGCGCTGTCACCCAGAACCGCGCGATGGCGGAGTGCTGTGGGGTGCCGACCGGCCGCGTCGATATGCTGGCCTTTGGCCTCGGTTCCGGCATCGCCGGGCTGGGTGGCGTGGCGCTGTCGCAGCTCGGCAACGTCGGGCCGGAACTGGGCCAGGGCTACATCATCGACTCGTTTCTGGTGGTGGTGCTGGGTGGCGTCGGCCAGCTGGCGGGCACCGTGGTCGCCGCGTTCAGCCTCGGCATTCTCAACAAAGTGCTGGAGCCGCAGATTGGCGCGGTGTTGGGTAAAATCCTGATCCTGCTGCTTATCGTGTTGTTTATCCAGAAACGTCCGCAGGGACTGTTTGCGGTGAAAGGAAGGGTGACTGACTGATGACGCAACCTCTCACACTCCGGGTGGCGCGCAAAGCGCCGCGCCTGACCCTCAGCCTCGGCATGGTGGCGGTGGTGGCCCTGCTGCTGCTGCCGTTTCTGGCGCTGCTGCCCGCCACGCATCCGCTGGCGATCTCCACCTATACCCTGACGCTGATCGGCAAAATCCTCTGCTATGCGGTGGTCGCGGTGGCGCTGGATCTGGTGTGGGGCTACGCCGGACTGCTGTCGCTGGGTCACGGCCTGTTTTTTGCCCTCGGCGGCTACGCCATGGGGATGTATCTGATGCGCCAGGCGGCGGGCGAAGGTTTACCCGCCTTTATGTCCTTTCTCTCCTGGCGTGAGCTGCCCTGGTTCTGGACCGGCACCGAACATTTCGCCTGGGCGCTCTGCCTGAGCATGCTGGTGCCGGGCCTGCTGGCGCTGCTGTTTGGCTTCTTCGCCTTTCGCTCGAAGATCAAAGGGGTCTACTTCTCCATCATGACCCAGGCGCTGACCTACGCCGGTATGCTGCTGTTCTTCCGCAACGAGACCGGCTTTGGCGGCAACAATGGCTTTACCGGCTTCACCACCCTGCTCGGCTTTTCGGTGACGGCGACCGCAACCCGCATCGGGCTGTTTATCGCCACCGTCGGGCTGCTGCTGCTGAGCCTGGCGATCGGCTTTGCGCTGGCGCGCAGCAAATTTGGCCGGGTGCTGACCGCGGTGCGCGACGCGGAGAACCGCCTGATGTTCTGCGGTTACGACCCGCGCGGCTTCAAGCTGTTTGTCTGGACGCTCTCCGCCGTGCTGTGCGGCCTGGCCGGAGCGCTCTATGTGCCGCAGGTCGGCATTATCAATCCCGGCGAGATGTCACCCGCCAACTCGATTGAAGCGGCCATCTGGGTGGCGCTGGGCGGACGCGGCACGCTGATTGGCCCGCTGCTGGGCGCGGCGATTGTTAACGGCGCGCGCAGCTTTTTCACCGTCGCCTTCCCGGAGTACTGGCTCTTTTTCCTGGGCCTGATGTTTATCCTGGTGACACTATTTCTGCCGCACGGCGTGATTGGCCTGCTGCGCCGGAGGAAAGATGACTGACGCACTCTTTACCCAGTCCCATCCGGCGGATCGCCACCGGGCGCAGCGCGATCCGGTGCTGCAACTGGAACGGATCAATGTCTCGTTCGATGGCTTCCGCGCCCTCACCGATCTCTCGTTACAGATCGGGGTCGGCGAGCTGCGCTGCGTGATCGGGCCAAACGGCGCGGGCAAAACCACGCTGATGGATGTGATCACCGGCAAGACGCGGCCCGACAGCGGCCGGGTGATCTACGACCAGGACAGCGATCTCACCCGCCTCACCCCGGTTGAGATCGCCCGCGCCGGGATCGGCCGTAAGTTCCAGAAGCCCACGGTGTTTGAAGCGTTAACCGTGTCTGAAAATCTGGAGATCGCCCTGAAGGCGGATAAATCGGTCTGGGCCAGCCTGCACGCCCGCCTCAACAGTGAACAGCGCGATCGGATTGATGAAGTGCTGAAACTGCTGCGGCTGGGCGGCGAACGCCAGCGTCGCGCGGGCCTGCTGTCACACGGTCAGAAGCAGTTTCTGGAGATTGGCATGCTGCTGGTACAGGAGCCGCACCTGCTGCTGCTGGATGAGCCCGCCGCTGGCATGACCGACGCCGAAACCGACTATACCGCCGAGCTGTTTCGCAGTCTGGCGGGCAAACATTCCCTGATGGTGGTGGAGCACGACATGGGCTTTGTCGAGACCATCGCTGACCATGTGACGGTGCTGCATCAGGGCCAGGTACTGGCCGAGGGTTCGCTGCGCGAAGTCCAGGCCAATGAGCAGGTTATCGACGTTTATCTGGGGCGCTGAGATGTTACAGGTTACTGAACTAAATCAATATTATGGCGGCAGTCATATCCTGCGCGGCCTCTCCTTTGAGGTGAAGATTGGCGAAATCACCTGTCTGCTGGGGCGCAATGGTGTGGGAAAAACCACGCTGCTGAAGTGTCTGATGGGGCTGATCCCGGCGAAGTCGGGGGAGATCCACTGGCAGCAGCAGCGGATTAACGGCCGCAAGCCGCACCAGCGGGTGCAGGCTGGCATCGCCTATGTGCCGCAGGGACGGGAAATCTTTCCGCGCCTGACGGTGGAAGAGAACCTGCTGATGGGCTTGTCACGCTTTCCGGCGACGCAGGCGCGTGAGGTGCCGGAGGAGATCTATCAGCTCTTTCCGGTGCTGCTGGCGATGAAGTCACGGCGCGGCGGCGATCTCTCCGGCGGTCAGCAGCAGCAGCTGGCGATCGGCCGGGCGCTGGCCTGTCGGCCACAGCTGTTGATCCTCGATGAGCCGACTGAAGGGATCCAGCCTTCGGTGATCAAAGAGATCGGCGCGGTGATCCGCCAGCTGGCGCAGCGGGGCGATATGGCGATCCTGCTGGTGGAGCAGTTTTATGACTTCGCGGCGGAGCTGGCCGACAGCTATCTGGTGATGTCGCGCGGTGAGATCATCCAGCGCGGCCGCGGCGACACCATGGAAGCTGAGGGTGTGCGCGGCCTGGTGGCGATTTAATCCCGGCTCAGAGCAAGCCGGTCTCGACAGAGAAGTGGCGCTGTTCGCCGCTCGCCAGGGTGATCAGCGTACCGGCCTGCTGCGCGGCCAGAAAGCCCTCTGGCTGACAGGTGGCGGGCAGAATATAGGCCGCCACCTGCTGGTCGTGGTTGTGCAGCAGCCAGCGGGTGGCGTGCGGGAACTGCGCGGTCGAAAAGCGCGTCATCAGCGCGTAGCCCTGCGGCGAGTGCAGCTCAAACTGCACCTCATCACCATACTGCGGCAGATCGTCGGCGAAGAAGACGATCTCCGGGTCGCAGAGCTGCGGCTGATCGAGCTGCTGTAACGACTGCGGATCGCGCGCCAGCCGATCGGTGTAGTCGCGCCAGGCGGGCGTGGGTTTCAGATGCGCCGGGATCGAGCGGCGCAGCTGGAATGCCGCCTCAGGGATCGACTGCCGGAAGCGCCCCTGGTCGATCCACGCGCTGTTGAGATGACACATATACTGCAATGGCATCGAAGCGCCCGACAGATTGGTCACCGTCATCTCAATCTTCAGCCGCGGTTGATCGGCCTGAATGCGAACGGCGGGGGCGGCAAGGTAGTGAGGGCCGAAGCCTTTAACATATTCACACTCCCCTTCCAGCGACAGCGTCTGATCCTCCAGCACCAGCCAGGCGCTGTCCATGCGGGCGCAGGCCATCTCGCCGTGCAACGGATGATCGTCCTCCGGTGACGGGCAGCCGTTGGCCAGCAGCCCTGAATGGAAGGCAAAGCAGCCATAGGTGTCGATGATCGAACGGGCGGGCAGCGGCTGCTTAAAGCTGTGGCCCATGGTCAGGTTATGCTCGTCAAACTGCACCTCCCAGATCATCTGGCCGAGAAACGGCAGCAGGGTCACGCTGCCGCGCCGGTTATGAATGCGCACCGCCTCAATCCCCGCCGGGTAGCGGAACAGCTCCACCCGGAAATCGTCGCTCTGTAACAGCACCCAGGGCGTGGCGGAAAACTGCTCACGGGCTAAGGGTAAACGGGTTTTCATGGCAGCTCCTCCACCAGACGACCGGCTGCAACCGGCTGCTTTTTATGGCGCAGTTCGCCATAGAAGTAGAAGCCGACCCAGGCGAAGCAGAGCAGCGAGACGCCAAACGCCAGCTGCATTGAGCCGAGCGTGTCTGACACCAGTCCCTGAAGCGCCGGAACAAAGGCCGCGCCGACAATCGCCATCACGATAAACGCCCCCGCCACCTCGGTGTATTTGTTATCGACCGTCGCCAGCGTACCGGCGTAGATCGTTGCCCAGCAAGGACCAAACAGCACGCTGACAAACACGGCGGCATAGACGGCGGTAAAGTTCGGCATCAGCATCACATAGGCCAGCGTCAGCACACCCAGTACCGAATAGGCGATCAGCACCTTCTCAGCCCGGAAGCGGGTCATCAGGAAGTTCGCCACAAATTTGCCGATAAAGAAGCAGACGAAGCTGTAGATCATGAAGTTAGAGGCGTGACGCTCATTGGCCGCCCCCAGCGTCAGCGCCAGACGGATGGTAAAGGACCAGACCGCCACCTGCATGCCGACATAGAGAAACTGGGTGACGATGCCGCGTTTAAAGTGCCGGTTGGCCGCCAGATACCGAAAGGTTTCGCCCAGCGACGGCAGGGATTTCTCGCTGCTTTGCGGTTTACAGCGCGGATAGCGGGTGAACATAAACAGCAGCATCACCACCACTAACACCATCACCAGATATTTATACGGCTCCAGCGTGTGTTCCAGCATCGTCAGGCGGAAGGCGTGGGCCTGCTCTGCCGTCATGGTCGCCATCTGGCTCTCCAGGCTGTCGCCATCCTGAAACACCAGATATTTACCCAGCACAATCCCCATCAGCGCCCCGATCGGGTAGAAGGTCTGGCTGACGTTGAGGCGCAGCGTGGCATGGTCACGGTGGCCAATCATCGAGCTGTAGGTGTTGGCGGCGGTTTCCAGAAAACTCAGGCCAATGGCGATGGCGAAGATCGCCGCCAGGAACATGGTGTAGGTCGCCATGTGCGACGCGGGATAGAAGGCGATGCAGCCTGCGATATAGAGCGCCAGCCCGATCATGATCGCCATCTTGTAACTGGTTTTGCGGATCACCAGCGAGGCAGGGATCGCAATCAGAAAATAGCCGCCATAAAAGGCGCTCTGCACCAGCGCACTGGCGAAGTCGCTCAGGGCAAATACGCTTTTAAACTGGGTGATCAGAATATCATTGAGACTCGCCGCACAGCCCCACAGCGGGAAGAGGCACGACAGCAGAATGAACTGGAACAGCGGCGTTTTATTCAGATAGCCATCAGATTGCTGAACAATTTTCTGTTGCATAGCAGAACCTCAGTGAAGGTTAAGAAAACGCTGGAAACTCTCCGCGTCGGGATAGGCGCACTGCGTGCCACGGCCGGTCACGCTACAGGCGGCATAGGCGGAGGCCTGAGTCATGGCGGCGGCGACATCGCCGGTTTTCACCAGCAGAAAGGCAAAGCAGCCGATAAAGGCGTCGCCCGCTCCGCTGGTATCCACCGCCTGCACCGGCGTGGCGGCCACGCGATGGATCTCGTTGCCGCTCATCCAGACCGATCCCCGGCTGCCCAGGGTGATGATCAGATTTTTAAGGCCGCGTTTCAGCAGCGACTCTCCGGCGGCGATCACCTCTTCGTCGGTAGAAACCGGCAGGCCGGTGAGGATCTCCAGCTCGGTTTCGTTGGGCATAAAGAAGTCACATTTGCAGGCGTAGTGAATATCGAGCGAGGCCACGGCTGGCGCCGGATTGAGGATCACTTTGATCTGATGCTGGCGGGCAAAATCGATGGCGTAATAGACCGTCTCCAGCGGGATCTCCAGTTGCAGGATGATCAGCTCGCAGGCTTTCAGCGCCTCTGCCGCGTCGTCGATGTCGGTCGGCTTCAGCTGCTGGTTCGCGCCTTTGATGATCAGAATGCGGTTCTGCGACTGATCATCGACAAAAATCGGTGCCACGCCGCTGGAGGTGCCGGGCGCGGTTGTGACAAAGCGGGTGTCCACGCCCTGCTGTTGCAGGTTGGCGACGGTGTTCGGGGCGAAGAGATCGTCGCCGACCTTGCTGACCATCATCACCTTGCCGCCCATTTTCGCCGCGGCAACCGCCTGATTCGCCCCTTTGCCGCCGCAGCCAATGGCGAAGTCAGGCGCCTCAAGGGTTTCACCCGCTTTCGGCAGGCTGTTGGTATAGGTAATCAGATCGACCATATTTGAGCCGATGACCGCAATCGTCATGACAAATCTCCTGGATGTTTTTTAATCTTTAAATGTTACTTTTTTAATCTTTAAATGTTATTAAAGTAACAATAACAGTTCTTAAAGGTTAAATATGTGACAAAAACCACATCCTGAGACGCCAGACAGCGGCAAAACAGGGCAATCAGGCCCGGCTGGCGTGTTATTATTATAACAAGTTAACATCATCGGCGATGGCGCAGGGTGGCGGCGATCCCTGCCCTTTCTGGCGGGTGACGAGACGGATGCTGAGGTTTGCGGCCCCCACAGATTGCGGGTAAGATGAAACGCCAGCCTGGCGGATGAGACGCAACTCATTAAAATCTGTGAGGTTTGTCGCGATACCACGCCGATTCCGGCACCCTTTCTCCGCACTGAAGAAAACGGAACAGACAGAGATGACCATGGAAACCCGGCGCGACGAACGTATTCACAAGCTGACACAGGCGCTTAAACGCACCGATAAACTGCATCTTAAAGATGCGGCGCAGCTGCTGGGCGTGTCAGAGATGACGGTGCGCCGTGATTTAACCGAGCCAGCCTCCAGCGTGGTGCTGCTGGGCGGTTATATCGTCAGCGATCCGAAAAACCACGCCAGCCACTACTTCGTCAGCGATCAGCACGGGCAGAATGCCGCCAGGAAGCAGCGACTGGCGCAGGCGGCGGCCAGCCTGATCAATGAAAACGACACGGTCTTTTTCGACTGCGGCACCACCCTGCCCTACATCGTCGACGCGATCCCCGATGCGCTGTCGTTTACCGCCATCTGCTGCGCCATGAACACTTTTCTCACCCTGAAAGAGAAGCCCGCCTGCAACGTGATCCTGAGCGGCGGTGAATTCCACGCCGACAACGCGCTGTTTACGCCGATTGGCGCGCATACCATTCTCGACGATCTCTGCCCGACGCTGGCCTTTATCTCTGCGGCGGGGATCGACAAAGATCAGGGCGCGACCTGCTACAACACCAACGAGCTGGCGATGAAGCATCACGCCATGCTGCGTGCCCGTCAATCGGTGCTGGTGGCCGACAGCAGTAAATATGGCAAGGTGCTGCCCGCCCGCATCGCCGAGCTGCGCCGCTTCGATCTGCTGGTGAGTGACAGCGCGCCCGACCCGGCGTTGCAGCACTGGCTGACACAGCAGGCGATTCCGCTGCGTCTGCCCTGATCCCGGCTCCTCCCGCCTTCGCGCGTTGCGTTGCCACGCTGCGCGCAAATCAGTGCGTTGCCCGGCACCTTCTGCTGCCTGCTGTGCGGTGCCGCACTATTCACCCTCCCCGGCTGGGATTAGACGGTGAAAAAGGCTAAACTTCGACATCATTCCAACGACCAACAGACCCAGAGGCTCAAACCAACGTGGCTCAATTCGTCTATAGCATGCATCGCGTCGGCAAAGTGGTTCCGCCGAAGCGACATATCCTGAAGAACATCTCGCTCAGCTTCTTCCCAGGCGCAAAAATCGGCGTACTCGGCCTGAACGGCGCGGGTAAATCGACCCTGCTGCGCATCATGGCCGGCATCGATAAAGATATTGAAGGGGAAGCGCGCCCGCAGCCCGGCATCAAGATTGGCTATCTGCCGCAGGAGCCGCAGCTGAACCTGGAACACACCGTACGTGAGTCGGTGGAAGAGGCGCTGTCCGAAGTGGTTGGCGCGCTGAAACGTCTGGATGAAGTCTATGCGCTCTATGCTGAAGAGGACGCAGACTTCGACAAACTGGCCGCTGAGCAGGGCCGTCTGGAAGAGATTATCCAGGCGCACGATGGTCACAACCTCAATACCCAGCTGGAGCGTGCTGCCGATGCGCTTCGCCTGCCCGAGTGGGACGCGAAAATCGCCAACCTCTCCGGTGGTGAACGTCGCCGTGTCGCCCTCTGCCGCCTGCTGCTGGAAAAACCAGACATGCTGCTGCTGGACGAACCGACTAACCACCTGGATGCGGAATCTGTCGCCTGGCTGGAGCGCTTCCTGCACGACTTCGAAGGCACCGTGGTGGCGATCACCCATGACCGTTACTTCCTGGATAACGTTGCAGGCTGGATCCTGGAGCTGGACCGCGGTGAAGGGATTCCGTGGGAAGGCAACTACTCCTCCTGGCTGGAGCAGAAAGATGCACGTCTGGCGCAGGAAGCCTCCTCTGAAGCGGCCCGTCGCAAGTCGATTGAGAAAGAGCTGGAGTGGGTGCGCAAAGGGCCTAAGGGCCAGCAGTCTAAAGGCAAAGCCCGTCTGGCACGCTTTGAAGAGCTGAACAACACCGACTACCAGAAGCGTAACGAAACCAACGAACTGTTTATTCCGCCAGGTGCCCGTCTGGGTGACAAAGTGCTGGAAGTGAGCAATCTGCGTAAATCTTACGGCGACCGCGTGCTGATCGACGATCTCTCGTTCTCAGTGCCGAAAGGCGCGATTGTCGGGATTATCGGTCCGAACGGCGCGGGTAAATCCACCCTGTTCCGCATGATGTCCGGTCAGGAGCAGCCTGATTCCGGCAGCATCGTGCTGGGTGAGACGGTGAAGCTGGCGTCGGTCGATCAGTTCCGCGACAGCATGGATAATTCCAAAACCGTCTGGGAAGAGGTCTCCGGTGGTCAGGATATTATGCGTATCGGTAACACCGAGATGCCAAGCCGCGCCTATGTCGGCCGCTTTAACTTTAAAGGCGTTGACCAGGGCAAGCGTGTCGGCGAACTCTCTGGGGGTGAGCGTGGTCGTCTGCACCTCGCCAAACTGCTCCAGGTGGGCGGTAACATGCTGTTGCTCGATGAACCGACCAACGACCTGGACATCGAAACCCTGCGCGCGCTGGAAAACGCCCTGCTGGAGTTCCCGGGCTGCGCGATGGTGATCTCGCATGACCGCTGGTTCCTTGACCGTATCGCCACCCACATTCTCGATTATCAGGATGAGGGTAAGATTGAATTCTTTGAAGGTAACTTCACCGAATACGAAGAGTACAAGAAGCGTACCCTCGGCGCGGAAGCGCTGGAGCCGAAGCGCATCAAGTATAAGCGTATGAGTAAGTAATTTTTGTTTTTTTGATGTTAAAAAAGGGAAGCTCATGCTTCCCTTTTTCATTAATAAAGCGGAGTCCATTGCTCTATGAGCCCTTGATGCTCCTCATCATTTGTTTTAAACAAAATACAGGTTAATTTATTCTTTTTATCAAAGCCAATGACAATATTATCTCCAGGAACCGCCAGTTCTGTTACCGGATTGCTTTCGTAGTAAAGTCGAAACTCGGAACGAGTCCCATGTGATTCTCTGGCATCATACCAGGTCACAGAAGCATCCCAGCTAACGTTACTGCCGCGAAGGATGAAGGTAGTTTCGAACACCTTATTTTCATTACCCAGAATATTTTTAAGGGCTGTTACACCATTAAACTCTCTCTGATCAAAAAGTTCACTTTTTGATAAAGTTTTGATACATGCTGACTTCAAATTTTGAGCTTTCATTAAATTCTCTTCCTCTGAGAAAAAGTAGAATTAACATAATAATTAACTCAATCTGATTTTCTGCTACTTGTATCAAATTTGTACAATTATAGAATTCAGTTTATCGGTAAGTCAGCGATAAAACTCCCTGAACGCCGGTGATTGCAGCGCGAACTCAATAAAGCGTGCCAGCGCCGGTGAATTCAGCTTACGGCCCGGATAGACCAGCCACAGCTCATTACCTTCGATTTCCCACTCCGGCAGCACCTGCACCAGTCGCGGATCCGCCATCACGCCGTCAGTCAGAAAGCGCGGCAGCAGCGTAATCCCGGCATCACCCAGCGCCGACTCCCGCGCGTAGAGTAAATTGTCGGTCAGATGGCCCGGCGGCAGCAGCCAGCGGTAGAAGGCATCATCGCGCTGTAAGATCCACTCATTCCAGGCGCGATGGGCAATGCAGCGGTGCGCCGACAGCTGTTGCGGATGGCGCAGCGGCGGATGCTGATCCAGATAGCGCTGCGAGGCGACCAGCATCCGCGGGCAGTTGCCGATACGGCGACCGATCAATGACGACTCCTGCGGCTGGCCGGTGCGTAACGCCACGTCAAATCCCTCCTGCACCAGGTCGAGAATGTCGTCGGAGATGGCGACATCCAGTGTCACATCGGGATAGAGCCGTAAAAACTCCGCATTACAGCGCGCCAGCAGCGTCGCGCCAATTCCCGCCGGACTGGTGATGCGCAATCGGCCGCTGGGGTTTTCACGCAGGCTGGCGATCGCCTGGTCGGCGCGTTCGCTGGCCAGCATCATCTCCTGGCAATGCAGCAGATAGCGCTCACCGGCAAAGGTCAGGTTAAGCTGGCGGGTGGTGCGATTCAGCAGCCGGATCCCCAGCCGCTGCTCCAGCTGGCTGATGCGCTGACTGACGCTCGACTTCGGCAGGTCCGCGCGCGCTGCCGCGCCGGTAAAGCTGCCACACTCCGCCACCAGCGCGAAAAGCGCCATATCCTGCCACTGACGAAAGGCCATTGTTCACCTCAGACGAACACTCTATGAAAGATTGTCCATCTTATCATCGTTAAAACCAGGTTCTACACTTAGAGACAGACCGCCATTCTGGTCGCCGGCCGTGCGGCGCGACGCGAGCATGATGCACAGCGCCCCGGCGCAGAGTGGCAGATAAAAGGCAAAATAACTCAACAGGATAACTTTATGTCTATTCGCGCTATTGCTGTTAATCCAGAAAATCCTGAGAACTTCACTGAAATTTTCCCTGAAACCCCAACCCCAGGCGAGTATGATCTGCGGGTCGAAGTCAAAGCGGCGTCGGTGAACCCGGTCGATACCAAAGTTCACAAAGGGGCGATCAAAAACGGCTTGCAGGCCCCGCGCATTCTGGGCTGGGACGCCAGCGGCGTGGTGCTGGAAGTGGGCAGCAAAGTCAGCAACTTTAAGCCGGGTGACGAAGTTTTCTATGCGGGCGACCTGACCCGTCCTGGCAGTAACAGCACCGAGCAGCTGGTTGACTCACGCATTACCGGCCACAAGCCAGAGAGCCTGGACTGGGCGCAGTCGGCGGCGATCCCGCTCACCGCGCTGACCGCCTGGGAAGGCCTGTTTGAGCGGCTGAATCTTGAGTCAGCGAAGGAGGATCAGACGCTGCTGATCGTCGGCGGCGCGGGCGGTGTCGGATCGCTGGCGATCCCGCTGGCGAAACTGCGCAGCAAGGTGAAGATCATTGCGACAGCCTCACGTGAAGATTCCGCGCAGTGGTGCCGCGATCGCGGTGCCGACCTGGTGATCAACTACAAAGATATGGTGGGTGAACTGGAGAAACAGGGGATTAAGCAGGTCGATTATATCTTCTGCCTGAATGATACCGACGGGCACTGGGAGACGATGGCAAAACTGATCGCTCCGCAGGGCCATATCTGCACCATCGTGGAAAACGAACATCCGCTGTCGATGGATCAGCTGAAACTGAAAAGTGCCGCCCTGCACTTTGAGCTGATGTATACCCGCAGCATGTTTAATACCCCGGATATGGCACGCCAGGGCGAGATTCTTGATGCCGTCGCGGCGTTACTGGATGAAGGCAAGCTGCAAACCACCCTGAGCGAGACGCTGCACGGCCTGAGCGTTGAGACGCTGACCGCCGCCCATCAGCGGGTGCTGGAAGGCCATATGCGCGGCAAAGTGGTGATGGTTTACTAAGGCGCTAACCCGGCTGCCCTGCGGCAGACCGGGCCACAGCAGACGTTACGGCTGGGCGTTTTTCTCGCCCAGCATCGCCTTCACCAGCTCAATGCAGCGCAGAAAGCGGGTGTCGTAATCATCTTCCTGCACATGCAGGAAATCGATGTTATTTTCCCGCAGCATCGTCACCAGCATCGACTGAAATTCGCGCCGATCCACCGAGCTGCCCAAACTGCGCAAGCCATCCGCCACCCAGGGCACATTGTTCTCCAGCAGAATCACCAGATCGAAACGATATTCGTCGATCAGTGCCTGCACAAACGGATGTTCCCGCCCCTCATACTTCAGGCAAAACGCCTGGGTGGTCACGAAATCGGTGTCGATAAACGCCACTTTATTGGCATATTTGACCGCGAAATCGATGTACTGCGCCTGACCCAGCGCGATCTTGTCGTAATCAGAATATTGCAGCGCCATTTCGTCACCGCCCAGATGGGAAAAGACGTAGTCGCGGCCATATTCCCAGGCGCTGGTGGTGTTAAAGATGTTGGCGAGTTTATTCACCAGCGTCGATTTCCCGCTCGACTCTCCGCCGAGGATCGCCACGGTGCGCACAAAGAAGGGCTTCACTTCGGTCGGAATATAGTCCCAGAAGCGGAACGGGTCCTGGCGGATCTGCGCACCACTGATGCTCATAAAGGATCGGCTGGGATCGACCAGTACCGTCTGAATGCCCAGGTGCTGCTGATACATCTCCGCGTCGGGCGCTTCGCTGGTATAGATGCAGTCCGCTGCAATGCCGTGCTCGCTGAGAAAATTGCTGACGCCTTCACTCCAGACATCCCAGCCGTGCGGATAGGGCTCAATCCCCTCCTCGTTAAAGGCGTGGATGCGGATATTCTTCTGGTATTTAAAGGTCTGTAACAGCCAGCGCAGCCGGTCGCTGACCGTCGGCTGCTGGGACATGGCGCTGTTCTCGAACAGTTCGCGGTCACGCGGCTCGTCATAGCCCATGATGATATGCAGCTCATCCACCTGGCTACAGGCGCGCTGAATCAGATAGATATGGCCGGTGTGCAGCGGATAAAACTTACCAAATACTACGCCAACCGTTTTATTCCGGCGCGGAAACTCCAGTCCGAGAAAACGGTGCAGCGCTTCCAGCTTCTGCGCGCTGGGACTTTTGATTTTGGCATTGAGCAACTGGCTCAGATAGCCCTTGGTCATGCCGCTGGCATCAGCCACCTGTTGCAGCGTATGGCCCTGCTGGCGAATAGCCGTTTTCAGATAATCAAACGACGACATGTCGTGCCTCCTGCATCAATGCGGTTAAGGTGGAGCGGCCTGCCAGCGGCGATCTGCCAGCAGGCGTCAGGCGCGTTACAGATCGTCCAGAATCGCCAGCGCGTCGGCCAGCTTTTTCGCGCTGAAAACCTGCATTCCGGCGATCGGTTTTTTCGGTGCATTGCCTGCCGGTACAATGGCGCGTTTAAAGCCATGCTTCGCCGCTTCAGAGATGCGCTCCTGACCGCTGGGTACCGGACGGATCTCACCGGCCAGACCCACTTCGCCGAAGATCACCAGATCCTGCGGCAGCGGACGATCGCGCAGGCTCGACACCATCGACAGCATCAGCGCCAGATCGGCACTGGTCTCCGTGACTTTAACGCCGCCCACCACGTTGACGAACACATCCTGATCGGCCATCTGCAAGCCGCCGTGACGGTGCAGCACCGCCAGCAGAATCGCCAGGCGGTTCTGCTCCAGCCCCACCGCCACGCGGCGCGGGTTGCCCATCATCGAATGATCAACCAGCGCCTGAATCTCCACCAGCAGCGGGCGCGTTCCTTCCCACAGCACCATCACCGAGCTGCCTGAGGTCACCTCTTCGCCCCGCGACAGGAAGATCGCGGACGGGTTGCTGACTTCACGCATGCCCTGCTCTGTCATGGCGAACACGCCTAATTCATTCACCGCGCCGAAGCGGTTTTTATGACTGCGCAGAGTACGGAAACGGGAATCGGCGTCGCCATCCAGCAGCACCGAACAGTCGATACAGTGCTCCAGTACCTTCGGTCCGGCCAGTGAACCATCTTTGGTGACGTGGCCGACCATGATGATCGCCACGCCGCGCGTCTTGGCAAAGCGCGTCAGGTAGGCGGCGGTTTCCCGCACCTGGGCGACGCTGCCCGGCGAGGACTGGATCTCCGCCATGTGCATCACCTGGATCGAGTCGATCACCATCAGCTGCGGCTGCTCCTGCTCGGCGATCAGGCAGATCTGCTCGATGCTGGTTTCCGACAGCATATTGACGTTTTCGGTGGGTAATCCCAGCCGATGGGCGCGCATCGCCACCTGTTGCAGCGACTCTTCACCGGTGACGTAGAGGGTTTTCATCCCTTCCGACAGGCGACACATCACCTGCAACAGCAGGGTCGATTTACCCGCGCCGGGGCTGCCGCCAATCAGGATGGCGCTGCCTGGCACCACACCGCCGCCCAGCACCCGATCAAACTCTTTAAAGCTGGTCGAGAAGCGCGGCAGCGCTTCCAGGCTGATCTCTGACAGCTTCTGCACCCGACTGGTGCCGGCGCTGCCGGCATAACCGCTGAGTCGCTCATTACGTGCAGCCGCGGGCGAGGCGGCAATCCGCACCTCGGTAATGGTGTTCCAGGCGTGACAGGCGCTGCATTGCCCCTGCCAGCGTGGGTAGTCTGCGCCGCATTCGTTACAGACAAATGCGCGTTTTGCCGCTTTGGCCAAATCAATTCCTCAGTTAACGCTCTTCGTGGATCAGGCTGCCGGTGAGGATGCAGAACACCCCCATTAAATCGGCGTGGCGAATGGTGACCGCGGTCTGCTCATTCACCTTAGGTTTAGCATGGAACGCAATGCCCAGCGCGGAGGCTTTGATCATCAACAGATCATTGGCACCGTCGCCAATCGCCACCGTCTGTTCCGGCGCGATACCAAAACGCTGCGCCAGCTTCTTCAGCGTATCGGCTTTATATTGTGCATCGACAATCGGACCCAGCACGTTGCCGGTCAGCTTGCCGTCGCGGATTTCGAGTTCGTTGGCCGCTACCGCCGACAGATGCAGCTTATCGCGCAGATATTCGGCGAAGTAGGTAAAGCCACCAGAGGCGATCGCCACCTGCCAGCCCAGCGCCTGCAACTTCTGCGTCAGGGTGGTTAAGCCCGGCATCAGCGGCAGCGCATCGCGTACCTGTTTCAGAATATTGGCGTCCGCCCCCTGCAATGTCGCCACCCGCTGACGCAGACTGGCGCTGAAGTCGAGTTCGCCGCGCATCGCGCGCTCCGTCACTTCCGCCACCAGCTCGCCGCTGCCCGCCAGTTTGGCGATCTCGTCGATGCATTCGATCTGAATCGCGGTGGAGTCCATATCCATCACCAGCAGGCCTGGGGTTTTCAGGTGCGGAATGTTGCCGAGCGGCGCAACGTCCATCCCGGCGTCGTGCGCCAGCTTGCTGGCAAACGGCGTCAGTGAGCCCGCCAGACGGATCACCTGATACTCATCGACGTTCCAGGCGCTGACGATCACCATAGCGGCACCCAGCTGATGCTGGTAATCGGTCAGCCGCTGCTTATCCAGCCCGCGGCCATACAGCAGCCAGCCGGTTCGGCCAGCGCGATAATCCAGCGGCATCACTTCATCACCGCTAAGAGAAAGGGGCAAACCCGGCCAGAGAGAGACATCGGCGGGCAGATCGCACCAGGTTAAACGATTTGGCATCACAGCTCCTGTAGGGACAACAAAACCACGCAAGAGGCTACCTTGTCTGCGCCGCTTCTGGCAACATAATCTCCAGGCTTTCTGTTGTGCTATCCCCCGGATGATTAATGGCTAAAACCGCACTGAAATTTCGCTTGCATCGCACGGTGATCGTTCTCATCGCTATGGCGCTGCTGGTCGTTCTGATGCAGGGCGCCTCCTGGTTCAGCCTCGGCCACCAGATGGCGCGTTCTGAACAGGTTGAGGAGCTGGCGCATACGCTGACCAGTCAGGTCGCGTTCAGCCTGAAGCCGCTGATGGATAACAGCGAAAATAACCGCAACCAGATTGAAGCCATCCTGAATCAGATGACATCCAACAGCCGTATCCTGGATGCCTCGGTGTATGACGGTGACGGCAGCCTGGTGGCGCACAGCGGTGAGAACATCAACGTGCGCGATCGGCTGGCGCTCGACGGGCAGCGCGCCGGCAGCTATTTCAACCATCAGATTGTGCAGCCGCTGAACGGCAACGAGGGCCCGCTGGGCTTTTTGCGCGTGACGCTCGATACCCATGTGCTGGTCACCGATTCCCGTCAGGTCGATAACACCACCAATATTCTGCGGCTGATGATGCTGCTGGCGCTGGCGATCGGCATTATCCTCTCGCGGACGCTGCTGCGTCACCGTCGCACCCGCTGGCAGCAGTCGCCGTTTCTGCTCACCGCCAGCACGCCGGTGAAAGAGGATGAGGACGACGAAAAGAAAGCGTAGCGCGCTGTCCGCCCCTCCTCCGCGGTGAGAATAAAACAAAAGGCCCGTTATCCGGGCCTTTTTTATGGGGTTTGCGAGGCGGCTTCCGTCAGCCGACCAGCAGCGCTTCCAGCTCAGCCAGCGACTTCACCTGCCAGGTCGGCTTGATATGTTCCGGCAGCGGGCGGGTGCCATGATCGAGCCAGCAGGTTTTCAGCCCGGCGTTCATGCCGCCGAGAATATCGGACTCTGGCGTATCGCCGACCATCAGCACACGCTGACGATCGGGATTGCCCATCTGCTCCAGCGCATAGTCAAAAATTTCCACCGCCGGTTTCGGTACCCCGACCTGCTCGGAGATCACCAGCGCCGAGAAGTAATCGCGGAAACCGGTGCGCTCCAGGCGCGTCTGCTGCAACGCGGTGAAGCCGTTGGTGATAATGCCCATCTTTACCTGGCCGTGCAGGCGGCGCATCAGGCTGACCGCGCCCGGCAGCGGCGTGCAGATCTCCCCCATCGCGGTGAGAAAGCCGCTGTTGAGGATCTCCGGCGCGACGCTGAGCTTTTCGCTCCAGTGGTGAAAACGCCGGGTCTGCAACTGTAACGCCGAGATGGTGCCGTTCTGGTAATCGACCCAGAGCGGTTTGTTGATCGCCTGGTAGTCGCTGTAATCCTGGTCGGTGAACTGCACGTCGTAACCGGCGAACAGCCGCTGCAAACCGGCGTAGGCGTCGAAATGAAAAAGGGTATCGTCCGCATCAAACAGGATGCAGTCCCAGTTATCTGACATTAAAGCTCCTTAACACCGCTACAGCGTCAGCGCCATGATAATGGCGTCTTCACGACCGCTGGCGGTGGGATAGTAATTGGGGCGACAGCTGACCTGATTGAATTCAAGCTGCTCATAGAGCGCAATGGCGGGCAGGTTTGAGGCCCGCACTTCCAGCCACAGCGTCAGCACGTCGCGTTTGATCAGTTCATCAATCAGATGCCGCAGCAGCTGACGGCCAAATCCCCGCCGCTGAAAGGCGGGATCGACCGCGATGTTAAACAGCGAGGCTTCGTCCAGTACCACCTGGGTAATCGCAAAGGCGGCCATCTGGCCGTCGGCGTCGAGCCGCAGATTAAGGAAGCGCTCGCCCTGATTGCTGGCAAAGGTCTGTTCACTCCAGGGAAAGGCGTGACTGCGACGCTCGATGGCGAAAGCCTGCGCACGATCGTCAGGGGTGAGTAAAGAGATGGCTGTCATGGTTACACATCTGTTGCCAGAGCGCGCGTTTGGCAACGCCGCTGCTGATCAGTTCATTGAAAGAGGCGCTGGTCAGCGCCACGCCATTAAAAGTCTGTTCGCTCTCGACGCCCAGTAGCCAGCCGGCACAGTTCAGCGTTTCCGGCAGCATTTGCAGCTGGTCCGGGGTGACTGTCATCACCTGGGTCGGTTGCAGATTGAGCGTATGCAGCACATCGCGCATCAGCGGTTCATGCAGGCCGGGTAAAACCTCAGCGACGATAATTAACTGCGTGTCCGGTGCCAGCGTGACGGCAATTTCGCCCTGTAGCACGCGCGGACGGCGCAGCTGATACTGCGTAATGCCCATTTGCTGTAAAAGCCAGTCGCGCCTGGAGGTCATGCGGTTACCTGTTCTGCTGCCTGAATGCGACGCTATGCTAGCAAACCCATCGAACATGCGCCAACAAACCACTATAATCGCCGTTCAGATCTTACAGGAGCCCTACATGTCTGCTTTTACCCCGGCCAGCGAAGTCATTCTGCGCCACAGTGATGAATTTACCGCCCGCCATGTTTTATTTGCTGGCGATTTGCAGGATGACCTGCCCGCTCAGCTGGAAACCGCTTCGTCGCGGGTGCATACCCAGCAATATCATCACTGGCAAAACCTGAGCCACCGCATGGGTGAACAGGCGCGTTATGGCATGGTTGCGCAGGCGGAAGATGTGCAGGGCTGCGATACGCTGGTCTACTTCTGGACCAAAAATAAGCCGGAAGTGCAGTTTCAGCTGCAAAACCTGCTGTCGCTGCTGCCGGTGGGTTGTGACGTGTTCGTGGTCGGTGAAAACCGCAGCGGCGTGCGCAGCGCCGAAGGAATGGTTGAGGAGTGGGCGACGCTGGAAAAAATCGACAGCGCCCGTCGCTGTGGCCTTTACCACGGCCGCCTCGACAAGCGGCCTGACTTCGATGCCAGCACCTTTGGTCACCAGTATCAGCTGGACGGTTTGACCATTCACACCCTGCCTGGCGTCTTCAGCCGTGACGGTCTGGATAGCGGCAGCGCCCTGCTGCTCTCAACCTTTACCCCGCACACCAAAGGCAAAGTGCTGGATATGGGCTGTGGCGCGGGTGTGATTGCCGCCGCCCTCGCGACCCGCTCACCGAAGGTGCGTCTGTGGCTGTGCGACGTCCATGCCGCGGCGATTGAGGCGAGTAAAGCGACGCTGGCCGCCAATGGCATCGAAGGCGAGGTGTTCGCCAGCAACGTCTTCTCAGACGTGACCGGCCGCTTCGATATGATTATCTCTAACCCGCCGTTCCATGAAGGCACCCAGACCAGTCTCGACGCGGCGCAGACGCTGATCCGCGGCGCGGTGAAGCACCTGAACACCGGCGGCGAGTTGCGTATCGTCGCTAACGCCTTCCTGCCCTATCCGCAGGCGCTGGATGAAGCCTTTGGCAGCCACGAAGTGCTGGCGCAGACCGGCCGCTTCAAAGTCTATCGCGCCGTTTATGGCCGCGGAGCCAAAAGCCGTTAAGCCCTTAACCCGCTCGCCGGGCTGAAAATGTTGTTTTTTGCAGCGATCGTTTCAGCCCGACGAAATAGTTGTTGACGCAAAGAGTAAAATCTCTAGAATGCGCCTCCGTGGTTGT
The DNA here is from genome assembly GCF_051336815.1 of Pantoea sp. C2G6. NCBI lineage: Bacteria > Pseudomonadati > Pseudomonadota > Gammaproteobacteria > Enterobacterales > Erwiniaceae > Pantoea > Pantoea sp. C2G6. Next base: position 100 of record NZ_JBGMNJ010000007.1, on the reverse strand, counting down.
AACATTCTCAGGATGTTACGGGTATGCGAAGGTGGCGGAATTGGTAGACGCGCTAGCTTCAGGTGTTAGTGTCTTAACGGACGTGAGGGTTCAAGTCCCT